>JAVWBH010000020.1:0-16510 GCA_036649595.1 Bacteroidales bacterium | reverse complement strand
TAAATGACATATGTGTATAATTCCCTTGAAAGAATATATAGTTTGTGAAGAATAAACTTCTTTTTCATTAAATTCGTCTTATCACATTAAATTTGCTCACCTAAAAACTTACTTAATTTTAGCTCGTATAGACTTATTCTTATTCTTATACCTGACAAAAGTCTTATTTTGAATGATGAGGGTATTTTTCTTTACGGGCATAATTTCAACACACAATCAGATGAAAAAATTTCTTTTTAGTACATTGATTCTGTTCTTTGTCGGCATTATTTCTCTCTCGGCCAATAACCATGCGAAATATGTATTTTTCTTTATCGGAGATGGAATGGGTTTAAATCAGGTTAACGGAACTGAAATGTATCTTGGAGAGATGCAGGGAAAGATCGGAACGGAAGCATTGACTTTTACACAATTTCCTTTCTCTGGTTTAGTAAAAACCTATTCTCAGTCAAATCCGATTACTGATTCGGCTGCGGGAGGCACTGCCCTGGCTGTAGGTGAAAAAACAAAAAATGGTACTATTGGAATGGATTATACGCATACCCGTCCTTTGGAAAGTGTCGCAGAGAAAGCTCATAAAAAAGGAATGCGCGTAGGCATTGCAACAAGTGTAAGCGTAGATCATGCCACCCCGGCTGCTTTTTATGCACATCAGCCATCCCGAAAAATGTATTATGAAATAGGTACGGATCTGGCTAAATCCGGCTTCGATTTTTTTGCCGGGTCTGATTTTTTAAGTCCTCAAAATAAGAAAAATCAAAAAGCGATCGATTTATTCTCATTAGTTCAGGATTCCGGATACAGCGTTGTGCGTGGGCTGAATGAATATAGAGAGAAAGCTCCTGATTCAAAAAAGATCATTTTACTCCAGGAAAAAGGAAAAGAAAAATATAGTTTGCCATTTGCAATTGATCGTAAATCAGATGATTTGACATTAGCTCAAATTACAGAATCCGCTATTCAATACCTGAATAAGGATAATAAAGGTTTCTTTGTAATGGTAGAGGGCGGCAAGATTGACTGGTCAAGTCATAGTAATGATGTTGCCACTACATTCCGGGAAGTAATTGATTTGGATCAGGCCGTTCAGAAGGCGATGGATTTTTATCGTGCAAATCCAGACTCCACCTTAATTGTCGTTACGGCAGATCATGAAACCGGCGGTCTTGCATTAGGACGCCAGGGGTATGAGCTAAATCTGAAAACATTAAAAAGACAGTCTTTATCACAGTCGGAATTATCAAAAAAATTCCAAGAATTGAATAATCTGAATCACGGATTAATGAGCTGGGATACTGCAGAGAAGTTCTTTCATGAAAATCTTGGATTTTGGGACAATGTCGAATTGACAAAAGAAGAGGAAGAAGAACTCCATGAAGCTTATCTGGAAATCTACGAACAGGACAGCGAAAAGGTGAAAAGCGAATATTCGGAAGATGAAGAACTTGTTACGTTGGCCATAGCGATTCTTAATCGGAAAGGAAATGTCGGCTGGACAACCAAAAGCCATTCGGGTGCCTATGTGCCGGTTTTTGCCATTGGGGCAGGAGCAGACCAATTTATGGGTGTGATGGAAAATACGGATATACCGAAAAAAATAGCTAAAGCTGCTGCGTATTAATTTTTTCGCTTCGAAAGAATCCGTTCCGCTGTCAGGCGTGAACTGATGATTGCCATCGGCAATCCGATTCCGGGTACAGTGGAAGCCCCTGTATAATAGAGATTCTGAAATACCTCATCTTCATTCTGAGGACGCAATCCTCCCGTTTGATTCATGGTATGACTGAGTCCTAATCCGGCCCCCATATAGAGGTTAAATTGATTATGCCAGTCTTTCGGAGTCATATAAAAGCGTGTTTTTATATGTTTTTGAATAGGAAAATGAATTCTTCGGCCGAATTCGGCTAATATTTCATCTGCTATTTTATCGGCTTCAGACCATTCTTCTTTATAAATCAGATTTGGGACCGGAACAACAAACATTAGCGCTTCGCAACCGTCGGGGGCACACCCCGGGTTATAACGCGATACAACATTGACATAGAAGTAAGGGTTTTCGGGTATTACATTATCCCGGAAGCCCTTCATTGCTTTCTGCCCTTTTTCAAGTCCGATATAATAATTATGGAGTGCAATCTGATCTAATTTGCAGTCTAACCCGATATACATCGAGAAAAATCCCATCGACCAATTCATCTTGCTTAATTTTTTGTCAGAATAGGTACTCCGATTAAGTATCTTTCCGCGAAAAAGAGCGGCATCCATGTTTACGATATAATGATCTGCCGAATACTGTTGCTGATGTTGATCAATAAAAGAGCTGATTCTTTTATGATCATAATTAGCTTTTATGATCTCAGTATTATAGATAATCTTTACCTCTTGTTTATTCAGCTCTTTTAAAAGACCGGATACGATTTCATACATTCCGCCCTTTACATTATGATATCCGTCGTGAATAAATTCGGTATAAGAAAGTAATGAATAGACACCGTTTGTTTTTTCCGGAGACGACCCTAAAAAATAGGATACGAGAGAAATAATCTGACGTGCCTCTTTTGAAGAAAAGTAATTGGAAACCTGCTTCTCTACAGTAGAAAAGAGAATCGGCAAATGAACTTTATTTACTTTTGCCAGTTGCATCAGGTAATCAATTTTCGAGTTAAAGTTCTGGCGCACTACAATGTCCATCGTATCCCGAAACATTTTACCTGTATGTTGCAAATATGCTTCCATTTTTTTTGTGAAGTCCGGCTCTATTCCTTTAAATTGCTCACCTAATTTATTGATATCCCGATAAAGGACGAACGACTTATTTTGTTCACCCAGGTTCACCGTATATAACGGGTCGACGGGATAGTATTCAAAAGGCAATGCCATATTACACTCTTTGGCAAATTGCTCAAATTCATAAGACATACTAAAAAAGGTAGGACCAATATCGAAAGTAAATCCGTCTTTGGAGATCCGATTCAGCCGGCCGCCAGCTTGTTCGTTTTTCTCAAGTATTGTGACCTGGTATCCTTTCTTGCTTAATCTCAGGGCGGTTGCTAATCCTGCTAACCCGGAGCCGGCAATCAATATAGATTCACTCATCTTTTTTATGTTTTTCAAAATTTTTGAGCCAAAACAGTTCCGGTTCAATGGCTTGTATCTTATTGTAGTATTTTTTTGCTATATCGCATTGGTTTTCTTGCTGATATAAATCACTCATTGTACAGAGTAAATGCAGATAAATCCAGCTTTGAATGGGCTGATTTTTCTTTTTTTCCATTAGTGATTCTGCTTTGGCAAAATATTTCAGCGCTTTATGTGCGGATCCACCGAAAATAGAGGGCATTTTAAGCATTACATTCCCTTTCTGAATGTATCCGAGTGGATTTTCCGGATCTAAATCAATGGCTTTATTAATGGCCCGTAATGATTTCGGGCCCGCAGACATTGCTTTTTCTGTATCCAGCAAAATGCCATACCCATATGCAATCGACAGATAAAGTTGCTGGTAATATTCGGGTAATATATCGTCTTTCAAATATTTCTTGAACAGATCCAGATAGTACGCTCCTTCGGGTTTATTTTGGTCTCGTATACACCATCCGATATAACCATAAAGGTATTCCATTCGTAGTAATTTTTCCTGAGGTGATTTTGCCGGAATGCATGTGGTCATCGCTTCTTTCCATTTTGTCGGATTATTTTGTATAAAAGCAGTATAAAACCGATTATCAGTCTGGGAATAGACTGTTATACCTGACAAAAAACACAAAATCATCAACCCCCGCATCATCAACCCCCGCATCATCACCTTATTTATACATTACAACTCTTTATCCATTACCTTTTTTACCTCGGGATACATCTTTAAAAACCAAGGTGTGAAATTTTCCGGATGTTCCCGAATTTCCTTTGCCAGATCCTGGTCGGAAATATACCTGAAAGACCCAACTTCTTCGGGATTAACATTTGGTATTTCACGGGAGTGTCCTATAAACACAGTATCCAATTCATGTTCGGTTAGTCCGTTGTCTAATTCGGCCCGATAAATAAATCGGAATAACTCTGTTAAGTCCGGTGTAAACCCCATTTCTTCCATCATTCTTCTGTTTGCCGCATCCGCATAAGATTCTTTCGGGAAAGGATGGGTACAACAAGCATTCGACCAACGACCCGGACAATGATATTTACTGAAGGATCGTTGTTGAAGCAGCCATTCATTCTGATCATTAAAAATAAAAACAGATATCGCCCGATGGAGTTTCCCTTTTCGGTGTGCTTCTATTTTCTCCATAAATCCGATCTCTTGATCCGATTCATCCACTAATACCACTTGTATTTGTTCCATTATATCAGTCCGGCTTTAGTGATTAGAAATGTTTGCATTAATAAGCCGGCTTTTACCGGATCTGAAATACGGATTCGTCTGGATATTAATTTGGGAGCCGGAGTTTTTTTTATTTTTTGCAGAAGCTTCGAATAATATACATAGGCTGTGTAAACCCCTAGTTGAGCGGTAGAAGGGAGCGCTTTGATCCCGGAATAAGCCTCCTCAAAATCTTTCTCAATATCTTGTATGATACGTTGTTTCTGTAACTCATTAAAGTTGTTACGGGTTACTCCCGGAAAGTAACAGCGATCCAGAACTTCCATATCATGGCGCATATCCCGAAGGAAATTTACTTTTTGGAATGCAGAACCTAATTTACGGGCGGCCGGTGCCAAACGGTTATATTCCTCATCATCTCCTTTTACAAACACTTTCAGGCACATTAAGCCGACAGCCTCTGCCGATCCATAGATATATTGTTGAGCTTCATCATATGATTTGTATACTTTCTTCGTCAGATCGGCGCGCATGCTTTTAATGAAACTGTCTATAATCGTATCCGGAATATTATATTTGGTTACGACACACTGAAATGCATACAGGATCGGGTTGATGCTGAATCCGCAATGCCGGCAAGCAGCATAATCTGCTTCAAAACGATTAAAGAGGGCTTTCTGATCGTATGCCGTAAATGAGTCAACAATTTCGTCGGCAAGCCGTACAAATCCATAAATGCCGCAAATATCTTCCCGAATTGATTTGTCGAGTAGGTTTGTTGCAGAATAAAACGAAGTGCTATAGTTGCGGGTTATTATTCTGCCAATATCAAAAGCTGTTTGTGTATAAATCGGATCCATAAATTCTGCTCTTTTAAAGTATGATTACAACACTTAAAAAAGCAATTTTGTTTACTTTATTAAAAAGTAAGCAGAAGATACGGATTATATGCTCTTGGGTTGTTTTTCTGATTTTTTTATCGCGTATGGCAAGTAATAAAAAAGGATGCGCAACAAAAATGAAGCGCACCCTTTTAGATAGGAAATAAATCAGTTTATCGTTAGCCAAGAAAGCCCAGCAATACCCCGGCTGCTACCGCAGACCCGATAACTCCGGCTACATTTGGCCCCATTGCATGCATCAACAGGTAATTGCTCGGATCATATTCCAGACCAAGTTTCTGTGAAATACGGGCTGAATGAGGAACCGCGGATACTCCCGCATTTCCGATTAGCGGGTTGATTTTGTTATTCTCACTCAAAAACAAGTTGAATAGTTTGACAAAACAAACCCCTGAAGCCGTTGCAATCACAAAAGATAAAGCCCCGATACCGAAAATAAGTATTGAATTTACTGAAAGGAAATGGGTAGCCTGCGTAGAGGCTCCTACCATTGTACCAAGCAGAATAGTCACGATATCAATCATCGGCCCTTTTGCGGTATCTGCCAAACGGCGTGTTACGCCCGATTCTTTCAGCAGGTTACCTAAAAATAGCATACCTAATAACGGCAAACCGGTAGGTACTACAAAACAAGTCAGTAAAAGTCCGGCAACCGGGAAAATGATTTTTTCTGTCTGCGAAACTACTCGCGGAGATTTCATCTTTATCAGGCGCTCTTTTTTCGTCGTGAAGAAACGCATAATAGGTGGTTGAACAACCGGAACAAGAGCCATATAGGAGTAAGCTGAAATAGCAATTGCACCCATCAGATTCGGGGCCAGTTTCGATGATAAGAAGATTGCCGTTGGGCCGTCTGCACCTCCGATAATACCAATTGAAGCTGCCTGATCCGGTTCGAATCCAAGGGCAAGCGCAATGATATACGCACCAAAAATACCAAACTGAGCAGCTGCTCCGACTAACATTAATTTCGGATTCGCGATCAGAGATGAAAAGTCGGTCATAGCTCCGATACCGAGAAATATCAACGGCGGATACCAACCTTTTGCTACACCCTGATACAGAATGTTCAACACCGATCCCTCTTCATAAACGCCTATTTCTAATCCGGCATCTTTAAATGGGATATTCCCCATCAGGATACCAAAGCCGATCGGAATAAGCAATAATGGTTCAAATTCTTTTGCTACGGCCAGGTAGATAAACCCAAAGCCGAAAAGCATCATGACCAAATTACCTACCGAGACATTGGCAAATCCTGTATAGGACAGGAACTCCATGATATTCCCGCCTAAAAATGATAAAAAGCTGTCTCCCATATTATCCGATAATTACAAGACCGGCACCTTCCAGTACCGAATCTCCTTTGTTAACTTTAATTTCCGTAATCTGACCATCCCGGTCTGCCAGGATGTTATTTTCCATTTTCATGGCTTCGAGTACGGCTATTTTTTGTCCGCGTTTAACGGTATCGCCAACTGCAACATCAACCGATACGATCACGCCGGGTAGAGGCGAGCAGACGGTGCCGGGTTGTGTACTCATTACCGGTCGGCTAACTACGGGTTCGCCGGCTGATGTAACGGGTGCTTTTTGAGGGCGTGTAAGAGGTCGGATTTGCTTAGAAGCCGGCTTGTCCATCTCAACTTTATAAGGAGTACCGTTAACTTCTACATTGGCAATATTATCATCGACACTTGTGATTGATACTTTATAGATATTGCCGTTGATGGTGAATTTATAGTCTTTCATGTGAATATGTTATTATGGGTATTAAACAGAGTTTACGTTCCTATTTCTGTTTGTGTGGTGTTTCCCGAAGTCCGTATAATTTCGATGACCAAGGAGAATAGCGTTTCTCGATTTTATTCATCGTTAATATGGTATCTTCGTAATCATGGGCATCCTCTTCATGTAATTGAAGTGCCATGGCAATAGCGGCATATACTTCTCCTGATATTTCCGGATGTTCTATTTGGGTTCCTTTTGGTAATCCGGCAGCTTTGCGTGAACGAGCCTTCGTCAACACCATTGCAATTTTACCAATCACTTTAAAGCAAATAAACAAACAGAGCAGGGCTGTAAACACTACACCCATTGCCGTAAGAGCCATGCTGATACCGAAAGGGTCATTGACTTTAAATTTATCGGAAGATGTACCTCCCATGTCTACGTAATTGGCCGCATCCGGCGTTGCTTTTGCAAGAATAGTCCGGTCTGCCTTATTTCCGTCTGTCGGAGCTCCCCAACTTTGATCCGCTGCCAGTACCGGCACGTTTACTTCGTCAATAATGTCCCGGCCATTCGCACTAACCAATGCAATATAGTTCTCCGAATTTGGATTCAGCGAGAAGTTGGTATGAAATACGCTATGCTCTGTTTCTGAATTACAAAAGAACAATAACCGCTGATGTGGCTGAATTTTAGTTCGCAAATCACCTTTGACGATAGGATACATCCGCAGATTATTCCGATCTGTCGTCAGATAGCAGCCGGCTATATTTACCATACCGGCCGATTTATTATAAATCTCAACCCAGGCACCTCGCCAGCCAAAACGGTCCATGTAGTTCGACTGGTTATTACTTAATACTTCATTAATAACCAAATCGGTAGGGCGTTGTGCTTTTAAGGAAGGCAAGCCGAGACATGCCAGTAGAATTAAGAATCCTATTTTGTGTTTTAACATGAGCTCAACTTTTACAAAGGTAAATTATCGTGTTTTTTAGCCGGATTAGTCAATTTTTTTGTTTGCAACTGTTGCAATGCCCGGATAATCCGGAAGCGGGTATTACGTGGCTCAATTACATCATCAATGTAGCCGTAGCGTGCTGCATTATACGGATTGGCAAAGGCTTTACGGTATTCCTCTTCTTTCTGAGCTTGAGCGGCAGCCGGATTTTCGGATGCTGCAACTTCTTTGGCAAAGATAATTTCAACAGCTCCAGAAGGTCCCATCACTGCGATTTCGGCAGTCGGCCATGCATAATTTACATCTCCGCGCAAATGTTTAGAACTCATTACGCAGTAAGCCCCGCCATACGATTTACGCAGTGTTACTGTTACTTTCGGCACGGTCGCTTCTCCGTAAGCGTATAGTAGCTTGGCTCCGTGAAGGATTACGCCATTGTATTCTTGTCCTGTTCCCGGTAAGAATCCCGGTACATCTACCAATGTAACTAATGGAATATTAAAGGCATCACAAAAACGAACAAAGCGAGCCGCTTTACGTGACGCATTGCTGTCAAGACAACCCGCCATCACTTTTGGCTGATTTGCCACGACGCCTACAGACATGCCGTTAAAACGGGCAAACCCGACAATAATATTTTGGGCATAGTCACGGTGTACTTCCAAAAATTCGCCATTATCAACGATTGCGCCGATAACTTCATACATATCGTATGACTTGTTAGGTGAATCCGGAATAATTTCATTTAAACCGTCTTCTAATCTGTCGATCGGGTCATTACAGATTAACTGAGGTGCTTCTTCCAGATTATTCTGTGGCATATAACTGATCAGTTTACGGATCAGATTCAGACCCTCTTCTTCGTTATCTACCGCAAAATGAGCTACCCCCGATTTTGAGGCATGTACACTCGCTCCGCCTAGTTGCTCCTGAGTCACATCTTCTCCGGTAACTGTTTTTACTACTTTCGGACCGGTCAGGAACATATAAGAAGTTCCCTTGGTCATGATGTTGAAGTCGGTTAATGCAGGAGAGTATACAGAACCGCCTGCACACGGACCGAAAATTCCGGAAATCTGCGGGATGACGCCGGATGCCAGAATATTACGCTGGAAAATTTCCGCGTATCCTGCCAGAGCATTTACCCCTTCCTGAATACGGGCACCTCCTGAGTCATTAATACCAATAACCGGTGCACCCATTTTCATGGCCTGATCCATTATTTTGCAGATTTTAGCGGCCAGCATTTCCGACAGAGAACCTCCGAAAACGGTAAAGTCCTGTGCATATACGTATACCAGACGTCCTTCGATAGTCCCGGAGCCTGTTACAATTCCGTCACCGAGATAGCTTTCTTTATCGATTCCGAAGTTTGTGCTTCTATGACGCACAAACATATCGATCTCTTCAAAACTACCTTCATCAAGTAACATTGCGATACGTTCGCGAGCAGTATATTTTCCTTTTTTATGTTGAGATTCGATGCGTCTTTCACCACCGCCCATACGGGCTTGTTCGCGCAAAGCAATCAGTTCTTTTACTTTTTCAAGTTGATTACTCATAATGTGTGTTTTAATAATTAGATAAAGTAGGTATAGAAAAAATTATTTATTCGGATCGAAGCATAGTTCGGTCAAAACGCCTTTTGTTGATTTCGGATGTAAAAATGCAATTTCCAGACCCTCTGCACCCGGACGAGGTGTCTTATCGATTAGTTGTACACCTTTCTCTTCTGCTTTTGCAAGAGCAGCTGGTAAATCATTCGTTGCAAATGCAATGTGATGTACGCCTTCTCCTTTTTTTTCAATGAATTTTGCAATAGTAGAATCTTCACTCGTTGGTTCGAGTAATTCGATTTTTGTTTGGCCAATTTTGAAAAATGCTGTTTTTACTTTTTGAGAAGGTACTTCCTCAATTGCGTAACATTTCAAACCTAATATGTTTTCATAATACGGAATTGAATCTTCCAGACTCTTTACAGCAATCCCCAAGTGTTCAATGTGAGACAAGTTCATAATAATAAAATTTTATTGGATTAAATAATATATTTTTTTAGAATAATGTAATTTAAGGTGATGAATATAATTGTAATTATAAGGGCTTCTATCCCCTTTAAACAGGTTTGTTTCGTACTGGTATTGAATAATGTTTTACTATTAGCAAAGATAAATTTTTCAAACTAATAAAGAAAACTTTCTCTATTTATTTCAAAATAATCTGAAAACTCCTGTATAAAGACTAATCAAAGTATCTCATTCATAAAAAAACGGATTTGATTATTCTCGAAAAGCATCCCGTTTTTTGATTTTTCGGCTTTTGTATGTATTTTCGTCCATTCTCAAAAAATACAATTGAATTACAATAAATATGAAATAGCCATTATTCACCAAGAGTAGAGATACCCGACAATAAGGTATATAAATGGCGCATTTGACTTTAATGTAAAAAAATAAATAATTATACAAATGAAAGAAGATATTAAGCAGGAATTGCTGAAGGCGCAGGAGAGTGAAATGGAGACAGTAGTCATTTATAAATATCTGGCAGGACGGGCAAAAGACCCGGAGATGAAAAATATTTTTTTGAAAATGGCTTCTGATGAAGGAAAACATGCAGGAATTCTTCGCCGTTATAGCGGTAAGACTGTTACCCGCAAAGATAAACCGGCATTGCGTTTTCGCTTGATGACACGCATATTCGGATTAAAAATGGTGATGCGTATGATGTTGACATCCGAGCAAAAAAATGCAGAAGCGTATGCCCCGGTAGCAAAGGCAAATCCGGTAATGCGTGATATTTTGAATGATGAACGCCGCCACTGCAAAATTTTGCAACAGCTGATTGATAAAAAATAATTTTTCAGAATGCAAAAGAGTCCGGTTAAAACAATTGCGAGAGATAAGAATCTGCCGTATATTGTTTTAACCGGACTCTTTTTTGTTTTAAGAAAACAGAGGAGGCAGGTATTTAGCCAGCAGATACCCGCCGCCTAAAAGCCAGATAAAAAGGATCAATGCCAGAATAAAAGGTTTCGGACCTGCCTTTTTAAATTTACTGAAGCTGGTTTCTACTCCCAGAGCGGTCATGGCCATTGTCAGAAAAAAGGTATCTACATTGTTCAAAAAGGTTACAATGGGTGTCGGAATAACCTGTAAAGAGTTAATACCGATTACAAGAAGAAAACCGAATGCAAACCAAGGAATGGTAATCTTTGACTTTTCTGCTTTATTACCTTTCGAATATTTACCCCTTACTTTTGGGATAAGAAACGCCATTAATAGTAAAACAGGCGCCAGCAAGATAACCCTGAGCATTTTTACGATCACTGCCGTATTGGCCACCGCCGCGCCCATCGCATCGCCGGCTCCCACGGCATGAGCAACTTCGTGTAGCGTAGAGCCTGCATATATTCCCATTTCCGTAGGTTGTAACCCTAAAACATCTGCCCGGTACATTACCGGATAAAGAAACATGGCAATCGTTCCGAAGATAACAACTGTAGCTACAGCAATTGCTGTTTTATAGGGCTCGCTCTTCAGCACCGGTTCTGCACCCAATACGGCAGCTGCTCCGCAAATAGCACTGCCGGTAGCGGTGAGCAACGCCAGATCTTTATCCATTTTCATCCATCTACCTGCCAGTACACCCAATATTAGCGTAGTCGACACGATCAATATGTCAATTGTCAGCCCCGCCATTCCTACTGCTATTACATCCTGAAACGTCAGGCGCATACCATATAATATAATACCCCACCGGAGCATGGATTTAGTACAGAAGATCACTCCCGGAACCCATGCCTGGGGCAAATGCGTGCGCAGACTGTTGGCATAGATCATTCCCAGAATAATACCGACAATCAACGGGCTGATAGATAGACTTCGCAGAAAATTAAACTCTGCAATATATAGGGCCGCAAAAGAGAACAGCGCTATGAATAGAATCCCGCTCCATTTCTCTTTTCTCATTTTTTTATCTGTCATGGTGCCCCCTTTTGTTATTCTTCTTTCTTAACCGGTTTAAGATCAAAAGAGAATATGGTAAGAAAAGTTCCCCAGTAAATAAAAAATACGGACACCAGAAAATCAGTGATAAAGGCCGGGGTATTTGCGGACGAAAAGAACATCCACGAGATGATTAACATCAATACGCCGTTAATCAGGTAAAGCCACCAATATTTATGTCCTGAGATAATTATAAATGATGCAATGATATTTTCTATCCCTTTAAACAGGAATATAAATGCAAAAAAGTATGGTAATACCATCTCTGTAAGCTGCATATTGGCTATCAGGATGACACCAATGATTACATCGATTATCCCTCCTGCCAGCCACCATCCCCAGCCGGGTATCCTTTTCTCCAGACTACTGGATACAACAATCTGAAATACGCCCGAAATCAGTAATGACCATCCGAATACGCGTGCAATAAACTGATATCCCTGAATTGGATAAAACATCATCCAGAGTCCGATCAACCCGATTAATATCCCGATCAACAAGATACCCCACCAATAAGTGGTCTTTCCAAAAAAGTTTCTAATTGTTTCCATATTACGATTTGTTAGAATAATAATCTATTAAGTTTTACTTATAGATATAACAGAACTTTGAGGGATATGGCTTACTTATGTAAAATAAAGTTTGTTAATCCTTTTTTCTTATAACCTGTTGATTCCGCGAAAAGAAACCCATGTTGTACGTTGTTGAAAATAGCTCTATCTTTGCATCTACTTGGTACACCGAGAAGGTGTTTTTTAATCGCAAAAAGCATGATCCATAAACTGTTACTTATATCACCTCCTTTCACTCAATTAAATACGCCATATCCGGCGACTGCTTATCTGAAAGGTTTTTTAAATACATTAGCCGTAGATTCGGTGCAGATTGATCTGAGTTTAGAAACAATTCTTGCACTTTTTTCACAAAAAGGGCTTTCCCGCATGTTTGACCAGGTCTCTGCAAAGGCTCTGTCGCCCAATGCGGAGCGTATTTATGCTCTTCGGTCAGAATATCTGCATACGATTGAGCCTGTAATCGCATTTTTGCAAGGAAAACAACAGACGCTCGCTCAGCTAATTGCAGAGGAGGAGTTTTTACCCCGTGCGGCGCATTTTAATCAGGAAACCGATTTGGAATGGGCTTTCGGAGCCATGGGATTCCGCGATAAAGCGCGTCATTTATGTACACTGTATCTGGAAGATTTGTGCGATTTCATTATAGAAACGACGGATGCCCATTTCGGCTTCTCCCGGTATGCCGAACAATTAGGACGCTATGCCGGCTCTTTTGATGAATTACATGCCGAATTGCAAAAATCGCCTACCTATATCGATCGCCTGATGATTGATATCCTTGAACGCACTATTCGCAAAGAAAATCCGACAATGGTTTGTATAACGATCCCTTTTCCGGGTAATTTATACAGTGCGTTGCGGTGCGGTCAATATATAAAAAAACATTATCCTGATATCCGGGTAGAAATGGGTGGCGGGTTTCCTAATACGGAATTACGATCACTAAGTGACCCGAGGGTTTTCGATTATACCGATTATATTTTGCTGGATGACGGAGAGGCTCCGCTAAAACGGTTGATGGCTTATCTTGCCGGAGATTTACCCGAATCGAAATTGATGCGAACCTATTTCAGAAAAGAAAATGTGGTTACATATGTAAACGATCCGGATGCGAAAGATATTCCTTTTGGCGAAACCGGGACTCCGTGTTATGAAGGATTGCCTCTCGGGCAATATCTGTCGGTCATTGAAGTAGTCAATCCCATGCACAAACTCTGGAGTGATGGACGGTGGAATAAGTTGACTTTCGCGCACGGATGTTATTGGGGTAAATGTGCTTTTTGCGATGGTACATTAGATTATATCAAACGATATGAGCCGGCATCCGCAAAAATCACGGTTGACCGAATGGAACAATTAATCGCGACTACCGGCGAATCCGGATTTCATTTCGTTGATGAAGCTGCTCCGCCGGTATTGATGCGGGAAGTCGCATTAGAGATTTTACGCAGAGGACTGAAAGTTACCTGGTGGACGAATGTCCGGTTTGAAAAGAGTTTTTCAGCCGATTTATGCCGATTATTGAAAGCGGCCGGTTGTATTGCCGTATCAGGAGGGCTGGAAGTTGCCTCAGACCGATTGCTGAAATTGATAAATAAAGGAGTGACCGTGGAGCAGGTTGCAAAAGTTGCCTCTAATTTTACAGAAGCCGGAATTATGGTGCATGCGTATCTGATGTACGGATTCCCTACTCAAACGGCTCAGGAAACGATTGATTCGTTAGAAGTCGTACGTCAATTATTCGCTGCCGGTATCGTTCAATCCGGCTTCTGGCATCGCTTTGCCATGACAGCTCATTCTCCTGTCGGACAAGATCCGGCTGCTTTCCGTACCATCGCATGTGAAAGCGGATTTGCCGGATTTGCAGACAATGACAGATTATTTGAAGATCCGGAGGGTACAGATCATAGCCTATTTGGCGATGGTCTCCGAAAATCACTGTTTAATTTCATGCATGGCATCGGATTCGATTTTCCGTTACGGGATTGGTTTGACTTCCGTGTTCCCGTTACTACGGTATCTCCTCAAAGAATTCAGGCCGCCGTCAATCGTCAGACTACCTGGCAGGAGATGATGCAGCGCCGTTTGGTTTGGATCGGAAATGAAGTCATGACCAAAGAGGTGGAAACTCATAAAAAAGGGAAAACTCAGAATTGGTGTCAGCTAACGATTCATAACCGTACGGAAGAGGTTGATTTTCGAATGAAAATGGAGGCTGGCTATACGTTAGCCGCCTTACTCAATGAGATACGTCCGGCTGTCGGGCGAAAACTCACATTGGCTCAATTTGAAGAAGAGATGAAAGGCGTACTTCCTGTTACATTTTCGAAATTCATGGATAGCGAAGACATGCAGGATCTTTTCAGCACCGGGTTGCTATTGCTTTAATTAATCGTGGTATAATAAAATAAATGGATAAAATAAAAGACTTAACTCAAGGCCGTATTACAAGTGTGATAGGTTCATTGGCAGCCCCCTTGATTGGGGCTTCCTTTGTTCAGATGGCTTATTCTATGACCGATATGTTGTGGCTCGGACGGCTGGGATCACAACCGGTTGCGGCAGTGGGTGCAGCGTTTTTTTTCACATGGCTTAATAATGCGCTCTCTTATACTCCTAAAATCGGATCTGAAATCACTGTAGCGCAGTCATTGGGTAGCGGAAATAGGGAGGATGCGCGTACATTCGCAAATACAGGGGTGATGTTATCGACATGGATGGCCCTCATTTACGGATTGATTGTTTTGGTGGCGGCTCCTTATATGCTGGCAATTTTCAAGCTGACTCCGGAAATTTCGGAAGTGGGAGTAGATTACCTGCGTTGGGTGATCCCCGGAATGTTTGCCGGGTTTAACATTAATACCTATGCCTCTATATACTACGGAGCGGGCAATTCTAAATTGCCTTTTCGCCTGATCGGCTTAGGATTGGTCTTAAATATTATTTTGGATCCGCTCTTTATATTCGGTTGGGGATTTTTTCCAGCTCTTGGTACCCGGGGCGCTGCCTTTGCCACTTCTATTTCTCAGTTATTCGTATTTATGCTTTTCGCGGCCCGGTTATATACAAACCGCTCGCCACTGGGCCGATTAAATATATTTAGCCGTTTTAAAATAGAATATTTGAAAAGGATTGTACAATTGGGTATACCTGTTTCGATACAAAGCAGTTTATTTTCGATTATAGGAATGACACTGGGGTCTTTTGCTTCAAGATTTGGCCATATAGGAGTGGCGGTACAAAGTCTCGGCTCACAGATTGAAGCGATTTCATGGATGACGGCAAGTGGTTTTTCTACCGCTCTTAGCTCTTTTGTGGCGCAGAACTATGGCGCCGCTTTATATGACCGTATCCGAAAGGCATATTATATTACGCTTTTAATGGCCGGAACAATCGGATTGATAGCCTCTTTGGGTTTCATCTTTTTTCCGGAAACTATTTTCGGCATCTTTATTTCCGAACCCGAAGCGTTGCATGAAGGCGCGGTTTACCTGCGTATTATGGGCTATTCCCAAATATGGATGGTTATGGAATTGGTAACAACCGGAGGTTTTAACGGAGTGGGGAAGACTCAAATTCCTGCTTATACGGGCATTTCCCTAAATTTATTGCGTATCCCTTTAGCGCTGTTGCTGATGAGCAGTGCACTCGGACTATCAGGTATTTGGTGGTCTATTACAATATCCAGCACCCTGAAAGGTTTGGTATTGGCGATCTGGTTTTATTTAGGTGTGATACGTCATTTAAATATTATGCGTAAATTGCAACCTGTTAAATTGTAAGATTGATAAAATAAATATATGGCAAGTTTTCTTCAGGTAGATAGGCTGACAAAATCATTCGGCGACTTAGTTCTTTTTAAGGATTTAACCTTCGGTATTTGTGAAGGAGAGCGCGTCGGATTGATTGCTAAAAATGGAAGCGGAAAAACTACCCTTCTCAATATTATTGCGGGCCGCGAAGGTTATGATGGCGGCAATGTTGTATTTCGTCGTGATCTGAGAATCGGTTATCTT
>JAVWBH010000019.1:0-17801 GCA_036649595.1 Bacteroidales bacterium | reverse complement strand
GATTTAGCCATCCTAACCACGATTCTGATCCTGAGTGCCGGTATTGTCGGGTACGGTTGCGGTTGGTTTTTTGACATTGATGCAGCAACTGTTACCGGTTTATTGGCAGGGGCATTAACTAGTACTCCCGGACTTGCAGCCGCTATTGAAGCTACCGGCTCATCATTATCATCCATTGGTTATGGTATTGCTTATCCATTTGGGGTAATCGGCGTAATTTTATTTGTTAAGCTACTCCCTAAATTGATGCGGACCAATCTGCCTGCCCTTGAAAAGAAAATCGAAGCTGAGCAGGTTGACCAATATCCGGCCCTTTCAACTCGTGTTTTCAAAGTTGAAAATCAAGCAGTGCTGGAAAAAACGATCGGACAACTGAAACTTCGTACAATGACCGGCGCGAATGTATCCCGCTTAATGCACAATGATGATCCGATTTTACCGAAACCAACATCGAAACTTCATAAAGGAGATTTCATTAAAGCTGTTGGTACGATCGATTCTCTAAATAAAATGGAGATGCTTATCGGGCCTGCCGTTGATACAGACCTTCCATTAAAAGAAGGATATGAGATAGAGCAGGTACTGTTAACAAATACCAAGCTGGTAAATGAAACACTGGGGTCATTAAATTTATTTGCCAATTACGGAGCTACGGCCACACGTGTTCGCCGCTCTGGTATTGAAATTGCACCTTCGGCTGATTTAAAATTAAAATTCGGAGATAAACTAATGATCGCAGCTCCTAAACAGGAGATGAAACAAATTGCAATCGTCTTCGGAAATGATGATAAAGCGGTGTCTGCGACCAACTTTTTCCCGATTGCAGCTGGGATTGTATTAGGGGTTCTTTTTGGTAAAATCAATATTGCAATCGGCGATGGCTTATCTTTTTCGCCAGGTCTGACAGGCGGCGTGCTACTGGTAGCAATTCTATTAAGTGGTATTGGTAAAACAGGACCAATTATGTGGACCATGTCTGGAAGTTCAAACACCCTACTTCGCCAACTAGGATTAATTATGTTCCTTGCCGGGGTGGGTACATCTGCAGGACAGCATATTGTAGCAACTTTCGAACAACACGGAGCTCTTTTATTTCTGGTAGGTGCAGCAATCACTTTGATCCCAATGATCATAGCGACAATTGTAGCTCATTTTGTATTTAAAATGAATATTCTTTACCTACTAGGAGCCTTAACAGGAGGAATGACATCAACACCGGGTCTGGCGGCTTGTGATTCAATGACTAAGACAAATCTTCCTACAGTAGCATACGCAACCGTATATCCGATTGCCTTGGTTTTATTGATTGTGGTTATTCAGGTACTAGCTATTTTATAATCAGAATTTTAATATAAAAATTAGAGAGAGTGTGTATATCTATACGGTATACACACTCTCTTTTTTTATCCCTGCACCTACTCCGGAAGATATTTATTTTATCAACCTTTTTGACTACTTGTTTGTTTTACATCAAAGAACCTAAATAAATTAAGACTATGAACCTAGAAGTATCTCCGGAAAAAACCCGTTTGATGATCGAACAGTACAACAATGATCCTGAAAAAGGAAATCTAACGCGTAAAGAATATGCTAAAAAATTAGCGGCTAGTGACCCTAAATTTATTCCCTGGTTATTTGACTTTGAGCAAAATGAACAACGGTCAGACCTTTCCACCGGAATGACAAGGGAAGTAAACACCGCATTCGATAATTGGACTGATATCTACCATAATTATTAATGAAAGGAATATATGTGGGATTGGTTTGTTGGCGTATTAATAAAATATCCTGAAACGGCTGTTTTCTTATCAGTCGGATTAGGATTTATTATAGGCCGTATTAAAATTGGATTTTTCTCCTTAGGAACAGTCGCAAGTGCCCTCCTTGTGGGGCTTTTACTTGGACAATTAGGAATGACTGTACCGGGACCTATGAGATCTGCTTTCTTTCTATTATTTTTATTTACGACAGGATATGCTGTAGGACCGCAATTTTTTCAGGCTATTGCCAGTAGCGGGATTAAGCAGGTCATATTTGCCTTGACAATTTGCACGATCTGTTTTCTATCGGTTTTCGTTATAGCCAAACTAGCCGGATATAATGCAGGACAAGCCGGAGGTTTGTTTGCCGGCTCACAAACAATATCTGGAGCTTTAGGTGTTGTTCCCGAAACGATTTCAGGAAATCCTAATTATACAGATGACGTAAAACAAGAACTCATAGGCTTTGTCCCTGTTGTATATTCCATTACTTACATTTTCGGTGCAGCCGGCTCAGCCTTTATATTAGGAATACTCGGGCCAAGACTCCTCGGCGGACTGAAAAAGGTAAAACATGAAATTGAAGAAATTGAAGCCTCCATGGGCGACCACCATGTTACCGATAATAGTCCTGCAATATTCAATGCGCTCCGTCCGGTCACATTTCGGGCTTACCACGTTACGAACTCATGGTTTACCGAAACCGGTAAAAAAGTATCGGAAATAGAACAGTTTTTACTCAATAAAGAGGAACGCCTCTTTGTTGCACGAATACGACATGACAATGTCATTTCTTACGTTAAGCCTGATACCATTATTTATCCCGAAGATGATATCGTATTAAGTGGTCGGCGCGAATATGCGATGGATGTAACAAATGATATCGGTCCCGAGATTGCGGATTATGAATTATTGAACTTTCCGGCAGAAAATCTGCCAGTTATGGTCAATAAGAAAACGGTTGCCGGAAAAACGGTACTACAGGTATTATTAATGGATTATATGTATGGCGTGAGTATAAAAAAAATCACGCGTAGTGGCATGAATATCCGTGTACGTCCCGGCACAGAGCTAGTTGCAGGAGATATTGTTCAGATAGCAGGTATTCCTTCTGATGTTGAACGGGCAGCTAAAAAATTAGGCTATATTGATCGTCCTACGAATATAACAGATATCGTATTTCTTTGCCTGGGTATTGTTGCGGGCGTATATTTTGGCTCATTAATGATTAAGGCCGGGAAAATTCCGATTAGTTTAGGATCGAGCGGCGGTGTATTATTAGCCGGATTATTTTTAGGTTGGTTACGATCTAAACGCCCTACTTTCGGCGCTATTCCGGACTCATCGGTATGGCTAATGAGAACATTAGGATTAAGTATGTATGTGGCAATTATCGGAATTGCAGCCGCTCCAAGCTTTTCTTCTTCCTTACAAGAAATCGGACTGAGTATTTTACTCTATGGTGCAATAGCAACTACCGTACCATTACTTAGTGGTATTTTCTTAGGGAAATATGTATTTAAATTTAAAGGGCCTATTACCCTGGGATGTATTGCCGGATCAAGAACCAGCACACCTTCTTTAGGTGCTATTACAGATCAGCTGAATAGTGATATTCCTACAATAGGGTATTCTCTTACATATGCCGTTGGTGTTGTCGTAAACCTTATCGGTGCACTTTTAATTGTTTTGTTATTATCCTAACGATAATTGATTATGACAAGAATTATTGCAGCCCTAAGCTTCCTCCTATTCTCCTGTATTTTAAACGCACAGGACTTAACAGGAAAATGGACATCATACAAAAAAGGAATTGCAAAGTCCATTGTTGAAATCTACCTAGATAACGGCATATATTACGGTAAGATTATTCGTCTTATCAATCCGCCTGACGGAAATATGCATCCTCTTTGCATAAAATGCAAGGGGAACTTAAAAAATCAACCTGTTGTCGGAATGGTTATTATTAAGGATATGCAAAAGGAGGGCAATATTTTCGCGAAGGGTACTATATTGAATCCGGAAAACGGGAAAGTATATTCTTTAAAACTATCGTTCTCTCCGAACGATGCGAATACATTAGTTGTAAAAGGGTCTGTCGGACCATTTTCAGAAACTCAATATTGGAAAAGAGTTAAAGAATAAAAGTAACAAAGCCGGTAATCTTATTCCTTTCGGAAATCGATTACCGGCTTTTAGTTATTTATCTATTTGATTCGTTAATCATTCATGGATAATAACAACTCTTGGTTATTACGAGTGTGTTCCATTCGTTTACGAATAAAGTCCATTGCTTCCATTGAATTCATATCAGAAAGATAACGGCGCAGAATCCACATTCTATTCAATGTATCCTTATCTAGCAATAAGTCATCCCGACGCGTACTTGATGAAAGAATATCGACAGCTGGGAAAATTCGTTTATTGGCCAATTTACGATCCAATTGAAGTTCCATATTTCCGGTACCTTTAAATTCCTCAAAGATAACCTCATCCATCTTCGAACCAGTATCGATCAACGCAGTTGCAATAATCGTCAAACTACCTCCATTTTCGATATTTCGGGCAGCTCCAAAGAATCGTTTTGGTTTTTGTAATGCATTCGCATCAACTCCTCCTGACAGAACTTTACCGGATGCAGGCGCTACGGTATTAAAAGCTCGGGCCAGACGTGTGATAGAGTCAAGAAGAATAACAACATCATGACCACATTCTGTCATACGCTTTGCTTTCTCTAATACCATATCAGCAACCTTCACATGACGCTCAGCCGGCTCATCAAAGGTAGAAGATATAACTTCAGCTTTTACGCTACGAGCCATATCTGTAACCTCTTCCGGACGCTCATCTATTAATAAGATAATCATATATACTTCCGGATGATTTGCCGAAATAGCATTTGCGATATCTTTCAGCAATACAGTCTTACCTGTTTTTGGCTGAGCTACAATAAGTGCTCTCTGACCTTTTCCGATAGGTGAAAACATATCGACAACCCGAGTTGAGATAGAATCATTATATCCTTTCGTCAGGTTAAATTTCTCATTTGGGAAAAGAGGCGTTAAATGCTCAAAAGGAACACGATCTCTTACAAATTCCGGAGAGCGGCCATTAATTTTTTCCACTTTAACAAGTGGAAAATAACGTTCTCCTTCTTTTGGAGGACGAATAGGTCCTTCTACAACATCACCTGTTTTTAATCCGAAAAGTTTAATCTGAGAAAGAGAAACATAAATATCATCCGGAGATGTAAAATAATTATAGTCAGGTGAACGTAAAAAGCCGTATCCGTCACTTAATATTTCAAGAACTCCCGTACCATATAAAATACCTTCGAATTCATACGGTTTTTCTCTTTCAATCTTATCCTGGCGAGGTTGTGGCTGTGGTTGCACATGAGTTGGAACAGGTGCAATAACAGCATCCGGAACCTGGCTTGCAACAGGAGATACTACTCGATCGTTTTGCTGTACCTTTGGTTGATTATTCTGCTGCGGGCGAGGTTTGTTTATCTGATTTTTACCTTTAAAAGGAAAGAAAGATTGAAATGCCTGTTTATTTTGCTCAATAATTGTATCATCAATAAGAGCATCCGGTTTTGCAGAAGTATCTTCTGTATCAGCTAACTTCGGTTCTTCTTTCAATGGATTTCGGAATAAACCACGTGAACGTTGTGGTTGCTGATCGGCAGATGTGTCTGATGTTTTTTCTTTTGGTAATGAAGGTTCTTCGATAACTGGTCCAGACGAAACAGTTCTTTCATTTACTGGCTCTGTTTCTTTATTTACAGGATGAATACGAGGACGTTGAACTTTTTCGGAAGTCGGAACGACTGAAGGTTTCTCCTTTGGTTCTGTCTTCTCATTATTTTTGTTCTCAACTAAAACAGAAGAATCCTCCTTTTGAGTTGGTTTGTTACTTTTCTTCTGCTTTTTAGGAGCCATAGGTTTCTTTGCAGAAGTTTCTTTTTTTGATTCCGACGGAAGAGAGTCTGCAGAAACCTCTTTTTTTACGGCCCCTTCTTTTGTCGGAGTGGCTGTATTCTCTTTTTTAGGAGAGCCTTTAACGGCAGGTTTCTTTTCATCTGATTCGCGCGATGAATCTTTTCGCTTGCGAGCTGGTTTTTCAGTTTTCTCTTTTTCAGATGCAATTTTCTTTCCTGCAAGATCAATTGCCTGTTGGTCGAGAATCCTGTACACCAAATCTTCTTTTTTCAGAGAATCAATCTTTTTGATTCCCATATCTTTAGCAATTTGCTTCAGATCCGACAAGAGCTTGTCATTTAATTCTATAATATTATACATTTGAATAAGGAAAATGTAATTTGATTTCAGTTTTTTCTATATAAACGCCTATATTACAACTTCGAAAAGTAATATAAATGAGAGATAAGGAAAAAATTGTCTGGATTAAATTGAGAGAGATGTGCCGGACATGTCCGGAGTAGTTTATATACTACAAATATAGTATTTTTTTTTAGTCGGGTCAGATTTTTCAATAAAAATCACATCAAATTCCGATAAACAAATATCATACCTTTTAAGATTATGCCTATATCTACTTCATTGTAGACTAACCAATAATACTTTTTTTGTGGCAGAAGTAATTCTGAAGCGATTATCGCTCCTCTCTCCGACAATCCAGATAACCTGATCATCTGAGCATAAAAGCCAGGTTCTTTCTTTTTCTGCTAATGAAAATTTATGATCCGAAAAATAATCACTTACCTTCTTCATTCCGCGCATTCCAAAAGGGACGAATTTATCGACTTGCTCCCATTTCCGCAGGATGAGAGGATAATGAATTTTATCAGCGTCAAAACAGGCTGTCTGTGAATCTTTTGGAATTACAAATCCCGGAAAATAATCCAATAATTCGAAGCGCATAGCTACCGGTTTCTGAATAGCCTCTACTCCTTTCGGAATAACGGTATGAGTAAAAGAATCCGCCGTTTCTCTGGGGCTGATGATTAAGTACTCCCGATCTTTTATAATCCGATAATCTCCTGCAAAAAATTGTTTTCCGGAAATACCGTCCAGACAATTCCAAATATCATCAATCATCGCTCCACTCACATCATATTCCCGTAAAAGCTCGAATAGAACAGATTTGGGAGCAATTGTTTTTTGTAAGTTTTCGATAGAAATCAGAACATCATCTCCATCATTTACTACAATCTTATTTTTAAGTTGATGTATCGTATGAGCATATATCTTTTCCGTTTCATGCAGATTATCCATTGTCTTAACAATAGCTTCACAAGCTGAAGGCGTTATTTCCCGCAACAAAGGAATGAGTTGCAATCGTATCTTATTACGCTGATAGATATCTTCTTTATTAGAACTATCCGTAATAAAATCGATGCTCCGGGCTGATAAATAATTCTCTATATCTTTTCGATAAACTTTAGAAAACGGCCTAACCACATTACCGTTAATTGAATTAATTCCAGTTAAACCGGCGATTCCTGTTCCTCTCAATAAATTCAAAAAAAACGTCTCAATAGAATCATCTAAATGATGGGCGATAGCGATTGCCTGTGCTCCAGTTTCTTGTAATAACTCTTCAAACCACTCATAACGGAGTTCCCTGCAAGCCATTTCTATTGAAATTCCTTTACTTTGAGCATACTCTGTTGTCATAAATTCAATTTCCTTAAAAGGAATACCATATTCACGAGCAGTCATACGGGCAAACTCATGATCCCGAATCGATTCAGATCCTCTCAAATGGAAATTACAGTGTGCAGCAATACATTTATACCCGAGTGTTACCAAAACGTCCAATAATGCGGTCGAATCTGCTCCTCCGCTAAAACCGACTAACACGGGTATATCTTTATTGAGCATTTCTTTCTCCCTGATAAAGCTTGCTACTTTATTTAATAATATAGTTTCAGATTCCATAATCGATTTTGATTTTTAATCCGGCTACGGATTTCAATGATAATTTGTTCTTGGAAATATTGAGATCGACTATCGACTAATCGATTCAAAAGAGCAGACAGAGATGTATCTTGTTTATGGTATAACAATAAAACCGGCCGGTTGTTTATGTGTCAAAATTAAAAATTCCCTCTTAAAACAGGTACATTCGACGCATGTTTTATTAAATTTGCACCATTAATTTGAAAAAGCCTCAGAAAATGATCGATAAAATTAAATTGCTCTCGGCCGAAGTAGAGGGTTTAACTGCCACTTCTGCAGAAGAAATTGAAGCCTTACGTATTAAATACCTTAGCAAAAAAGGTGTCATCAACCAGTTAATGGCTGATTTTCGTAACGTTGCTCCAGAAGATAAAAAAGCTGTCGGACAGCTTCTGAATGAATTAAAAGAGAAAGCTCAAAATAGAATTAATGATCTGAAAGAGCTAACAGCCCAACAAGATCATGTAGAAGAAGGTATTGATCTTACTCGTACGGCTTATCCAATCGCTACAGGTAGCCGCCATCCACTTTCGGTAGTCCGTAATGAAATTATCGAAATCTTCGGACGTTTGGGCTTTTCAATCGCTGAAGGGCCGGAAGTTGAAGACGACTGGCATGTATTTGGTGCCTTGAACTTTGCCGAAGATCACCCTGCTCGTGATATGCAAGATACTTTCTTTATCCAAAGTAATCCTGATATCATTTTGCGTACGCATACTTCGTCCGTACAAACCCGTGTTATGGAAACAACACAACCTCCTATCCGTATTATTTGTCCGGGACGCGTATATCGTAACGAAGCGATCTCTTATCGCGCACATTGTTTCTTCCATCAGGTTGAGGCTCTTTATGTTGATAAAAATGTTTCTTTCGCCGATTTGAAACAAGCACTATTATTCTTTGCAAAAGAGATGTTCGGTGCCGATACGAAAATTCGGTTACGTCCGTCTTACTTCCCGTTTACGGAACCATCGGCCGAAATGGATATTTCTTGTAATATCTGTGGTGGCGAAGGTTGCCCATTCTGCAAACATACAGGTTGGGTAGAAATTCTGGGCTGCGGTATGGTAGATCCGAATGTACTTGAATCATGTGGTATTGACAGCAAAGTATACAGTGGTTACGCCTTAGGAATGGGTGTCGAACGTATCACCAACCTAAAATATCGGGTTAAAGATTTACGTATGTTCTCTGAAAACGACCAGCGTTTCCTTGAACAATTTGAATCAGCCCATTAATTTAAACTTACATTATTAATCATATCTATTTTTATTAAAAAAGCAGATAAATCGAACGGTCTATCTGCTTTTTTGTTAGTTTATTAGCGCTATATAACGGAATAACTTTTTAATGAATATGCAAGAGAGTTTTAATAAATATCTCGAAGATTCTATCAAATCGCACTGGGAAATGCCAGCATTGACCGATTTTAAAGGATCTACACACCTTTATAAAGATGTTGCTCGTAAAGTAGAAAAAATCCACATTCTATTTGAAGCGGCCGGAATCAAGAAAGGAGACAAAATTGCTCTTTGTGGGCGCAATAGTGCCAACTGGGCCATTTCTTTTATCTCGATTGTTTCTTACGGTGCCGTTGCAGTACCTATCCTGCACGACTTCAAGCCGGATAATGTTCATCATATCGTAAATCATTCTGAATCAAAGGTTCTCTTTGCCGGAGACAATGTTTGGGAAAATCTGAATGAAGCAAAAATGGAAGATCTGCTGGCAGTTGTCAATCTTACCGATTTTGAACTTTTTGCTTGTAAATCTGCAGAAATCAAACATGCACGTTTGCATTTAAATGAACTTTTCGGAAAAAAATACCCTAACAGATTTACTCCTGCAGATATTAAATATCACAATGATCACCCTAACGATCTGATGTTAATCAATTACACATCAGGATCTACCGGATTCTCGAAAGGTGTGATGCTTCCGTATCGCAGTATTTGGTCAAACATTAAGTTCTGCATGGAAAATTTGGAATTCCTTAAACCAGGAGATAAACTTATTTCAATGTTGCCAATGGCACATATGTATGGATTGGCGGTCGAAGTAATTCATCCAATATGCAAAGGATGCCATATTCATTTCCTTACGCGTACTCCTTCGCCAAAAATCATCATGGATGCTTTTGCCGAAGTAAAACCCAAATTAATCGTAGCTGTACCTTTGATTATCGAAAAGATAATTAAAACCCGTGTTTTCCCACTGCTGGAAAAACCAATGGTAAAACTAATGCTTAATATTCCATTTGTAGATCAACAACTTCTGGGAAAAGTTAAGAATAAATTATTTGAGACCTTCGGAGGAAATCTACAGGAAATGATTATTGGTGGTGCAGCCATGAATAAAGAGGTAGAACAATTCTTACGCCGAATTGAGTTCCCTTATACGGTTGGCTATGGTATGACCGAATGCGGACCACTAATCTCATATGCTCCTTGGAAAGAAACTAAGCCAACATCTTGCGGACGAATTGTTACACGAATGCAAGTGCGTGTTGACTCAACCGATCCGGAAAATGTTGTAGGTGAGATCCATGTTAAAGGCGACAATGTTATGCTCGGATATTACAAAAACGAAGAAGCGACACATGCTGTCTTTAAAGAAGATGGATGGATGAATACCGGAGATATGGGTATCGTCGATAAAGAAGGTTTCATTTTTCTTCGCGGACGTAGTAAGAATATGATTCTGGGCCCTTCGGGACAGAATATATATCCGGAAGAAATTGAAGATCAATTAAATAACATGCCGTTCGTAAGTGAATCAATTGTTGTAGAAAAAGAAGGCAAATTGGTTGCGCTTATTTATCCGGATTTTGAAAGTGCTGACCGCGAAGGTATTCCTCATGACCAGATTGAAGCAAAAATGGAAGAAAATCGAATCGCATTAAATCCGCAGCTTCCGGCTTATAGCCAAATTTCAAGAGTGAAAATTTATTTCGAAGAATTCGAAAAAACACCAAAACGCAGTATCAAAAGATATTTATATCAATAAGATAATAAAAAAACAAAGCGCCGGTTCAACTGAATCAGGCGCTTTGCTTTTTAGTATCTATTCTTCTTCTTTCAATTCTTCAGGGATTATTAGTTGTTTTTTTGCTTTTACCCCTAAATCCTTTAATTTATCAATCTGCGACAAAAGATTACCGCTACCATCCCGGAGTTGTCCCATCGCCTCGCCATAACTCCGATTAGCTTTTTCCAGATTCAGGCCTACTTCTTTAAATGTATTATAAAGAATAACGAATTTATCATACATCCGCCCTCCTCTTTCTGCAATTTCGATGGCGTTTCGACTCTGATTATCTCGCTTCCATAAATCAGCAATTAGCTTTAGAGCCGTAATCAGGTTGGTCGGACTAATCAATAAAACCCGTCTTTCATAGCCATATTGCCATAAATCAGGATTTGACTGCAACGCAACCATATAAGCCGGCTCATTTGGAATAAACATCATCACGAAATCAAGCGATTTCACATAATCCTGATAGTTTTTGGCAGCCAACTCATGGATATGCGATTTTATTGAAATAATATGTTCCGCAAGGGCCTTATCTGCATCTTCTTTCGTTTCAGCCTCTGTAAACCGCACAAAAGCGGTTAATGATACTTTTGAATCAACTACAATTCGGCGGTTATCAGGATAGGCAATCATAACATCCGGACGCATTTTTTGTCCATGATCCCCTACTATTGCCTTGCCAGATTCATCCGTAATCGTTTCTTGCACAAAATATTCCCGATTTTTTTGCAAGCCGGAGCGTTCAAGGATTGTTTCCAGAATCATTTCACCCCAATCTCCCTGTATTTTACTATCACCTTTCAATGCTTTCGTCAGATTACGCGCATCCTCCCCGATTTGATTATTTAGCTGCACTAATTCACGTATCTTTTCTTCCAGACTGAAACGTTGTTTTGACTCTTTATCATAAGTCTCTTCAACCTTAGTCCGGAACTGCATGAGGTTTTCTTTTAAGGGATCCAGTATCGTACGTAATTCATTTTTGTTTAACTCTGTAAAGCGGCGTGATTTTTCTTCAAGAATAGAATTAGCCATCACCTGAAACTCATTATCCATTTGCCGGCGCTTTTCTTCCAGCTCCTTCTGAAAATGAATTTGCTGGAGCCGTAATGATTCATTCGACGTTCCTAAACTTGCATTTTCCTGTAATAGGGCTTTTATCTCATTCTCCTGCCGATCCGTTTTTTCTTTCAACTCTTTTATGACTAAATCATACCCTGAGTTTTTTGACCGAAAAATCAAATAAGAAAATAATCCGCCGAAAACAGATCCGACCGCTAAACCAATGATATCCATTCAGTAATACAAATTTTAGTGATTGAACTCCAGGGCTTTTCCACAAACACCCTCTCTGACAGAACCTTGTGAATACACCAGCTGTCCGTTTACAAAAGTAGAATCAACGCGATGGTTAAAAATATATCCTTCAAAAGGTGACCAACCACATTTAGACAAGATAGATTTTTGATCAACAATCGTCGTTTCTTTTGGATCAACCAATACCAAATCGGCATAATATCCTTCTCTTACATATCCTCTTTCTTTAATCCTGAATAGATCTGCAGGAGCATGACACATCTTCTCGATTACCTTTTCGATAGCTATTTCTTGTTGCAGTGCTTTTTCCAACATCACTAAAAGAGAATATTGAATCAATGGCCCTCCGGAAGCCGCCGTCAGGCAGTTCCCTTCTTTTTCAGAAAGTAAATGCGGTGCATGATCCGTTGCAATGACATCCAGGCGATTCCCATTGATTGCCTTCATCAAGGCTTCCCGGTCTGATTCTGTTTTAATTGCCGGATTCCATTTTATTCTGTTACCAAGTTTTTCATAATCAGAATCATTAAACCACAAATGATGGGCGCATACTTCTCCGGTTATTTTCTTCTCGGCCAGAGGCTTGTCTTCCAATAAAGTCAATTCCTTTTGAGTAGACAAATGCAATAAGTGCAAACGTCCGCCCATTCGGGTCGCCAAATCGACAGCTTCCGATGAAGAGGCATAACAAGCTTCCTCGCTTCGGATAAGCGGATGAAATTTAACGGGTAAATCGTCACCATACAAAGCCTTATATTTTGCAATATTTGCTTTGATGATACTCTCTTTCTCACAATGGGTAGTGATTAAAAATGGGAGTTCTCCAAATATCCTTTCCAAAATAGTTGTATCATCCACGAGCATATTACCTGTAGATGAACCCATAAACACTTTCACTCCGCAAACCTTTGCCGGATCAATTTTTTTAAGATCTTCTATATTCGCATTATTTGCACCAATATAAAAAGCATAGTTTGCGACGGACGTCTCTGCGGCGCGTTCCAGTTTCCAGTCTAAAGCCTCTGAAGTAACAGTCTGAGGATTCGTATTAGGCATATCCATAAAGGAAGTTACACCTCCTGCAACAGCAGCCCTTGATTCAGAGAATATATCTGCTTTATGCGTTAAACCGGGCTCCCGAAAATGAACCTGATCATCAATCACTCCGGGTAAAAGGTATTTCCCGGCCGCATTGATTACATTTGTAAACAGTTTTAGTGATTCAACGGGCATTTCGCCCCGGAAGATATGTTTGATTTTTTCACCTTCAATCAGAACAGATGCTTTTTCGCGAATTCCTTCGTTAATCAAAATAGCATCTTTAATCAGAACTTGATTCATATTTAATGTAATTGGGGATATTTTTTACTCCAGCTTCCTGTTTTTAGTTTGATTACACCAAAAACAGCTTCTCCGAAAATACTGGAATTCATTTTTGATTCGCCTAGTACACGGTTTATAAAGATAATAGGAACCTCTTTGATACGAGCACCCATTTTATATGCCGTAAACTTCATCTCTATCTGAAAAGCATATCCTTTAAACCGAATATGATCCAAATCCATTGTTTCCAAAACTTTGCGAGTATAACAAACAAATCCGGCTGTTGTATCGCAAATCTTCATTCCGGTAACGATCTGGACATACTTAGAGGCATAATATGACATAATAACCCGGCTCATAGGCCAGTTTACAACATTTACTCCCGTAATATAACGGGATCCGATCGCCATATCGTTTTTCTCAACTGCACACGCATTATAAAGCTTAATCAAATCATCCGGATTATGAGAAAAATCAGCATCCATCTCAAAAACATACTCATACGCATGAGCCAACGCCCACTTGAACCCGGCAATATAAGCTGTTCCTAATCCTTGTTTTCCACTACGTTCGATCAAATGTAAACGTGATGCGAATGACTTTTGAAGTTCTTTTACAATCGATGCGGTACCATCCGGAGATCCATCATCAATCACCAGGATGTGAAACGGTTTTGGCAACGAGAAAACATAACGAATAATATTTTCAATATTCTCTTTTTCATTATATGTAGGAATAATCACAACACTATCCGATAGGATTGGGCCTTTTGCATCCTGCATCTCACTTAGCTCATTCATAATTATATAATCACGTAAAATTTTTATCATATAAACAGGGCTTCAAAGATAAACAATAAATGATTTTTTAAGAAATGAAACCAGTGCCAACTCTCAACCTTTTTCAACATTAAGTTTTATTCCATTACATAAAAATAACAAGTAAGTGTCAATAATGTTTGCTAATCGATGAAAATGAAAGGAAAGTTGCCTGTATTCTCCCTCTGGTTGATATTATATCCGGTAGAATGCTATGGGTTTAAGTAAGTATAGAAAGACAAAAAGTTGGCAAGTCCACTTTTTCTATGGATTAAGATTAAAATCAGATGAAAAGGTATCCCGGAAATAATTTCCGGAGATGTTTTTTTACGTACCGTACGGAGTTCTTGCGCACACCGTACGCAATCCTTCTGCGTGCCGTACGGAATTCTCTCGCGTACCGTACGGTGTATGGAAGGACTCTGTACGGTGTATGAAAGGATTGCGTACGGTGTTAGGAAGAACTCCGTACGGTGTGCGCAATCTTCCTACCCAGTAGAAATATAATGGCACCCGGAATTTGGAAAGTCGCTTAAGGTGGATATAAACGTATTATATTTACCAAAAATGAGAAAGTATATCTGAGGGTAAGACTAGCTCTGACAAAGCTATTAAACCATTTATTTCCAGCCCTCAAGGATAAAATAATTATCTATTCCCCCACTAAATATAGGGTGAGCCATTTTATCTTCAAATGATAATTTAAAAATAAAAAAAAGCTATGAAAGAAATATTCTTCCATAGCTTTTCTGATGTTAAAAAGCTTTTCTTACTTTTCCGTTTTCATCAACTCATGAAGCCTTTTCGGATCAAGATTCTTCGCAATAATTATGCCCTCTTCATTGAGCAAATAATTGGCAAAGCCCTCTTTCAGACGATATGTCTTAAATAACACAGAGGAGCTCCCGTTCCGATCATGGTATTGGGTACTTCTATCCAGTCCTTCCAGTCGAATGGTTTCTTCAAAAATGACCTTATTCGGGTCAAAACCAATCGAGACGAACTGAATATCGGCTGGAAGTTTACTGAGTTGCGAAGCTAATAAAGCATTCGATACTCGTGACGCAGCATCATATGCTGCCCAGAAACTAACCAAGACTTTTTTACCTTTCAATGAATCCGTATTTAATCCATCTACAGATATTGAAGGAGCAAGATATCCTTCTGCAAGTCCTTTACCGGGCATCGTATTTTTCCCCACAAAAGAAGTAAAAGTAAATACGATGAGTAGTACCGAAACCATTGACAGTAGTTTGTTCATATTGTCGGTTTTCGGTTTGTACTAAATCGACAGTCCTGATATACAGGATTACGACCCACTGATTTTCAGCAGTTAACAAAACAGAACCATTGTATTTTCTGTTTGTCCGAGTTTAAAACCGGTGCAAATTTAGTGTTATTGATTGGGTTTTCCAAATAATAACAAAATCCGCGTTAAAATAACCGGCTTGATGTCTTGAATTCTGAGACATCACAATGTAAAGAACAGAACTATAAATGTTTTGTTCAACAAAGTGATTGCAATTTGATCTTTCTAATTGCAATTAGCTATTATCGGATATTATTTATATGTTTGCATAACCATAAAACAGGTTGGATATGGGAGAAAAAACAGAAATCATACTCATTAATATTTCGGGCTCAGATAAACCCGGGTTAACGTCTGCCCTTACTGAAGTACTGGCAGCTCACAATGCCATTATTTTAGATATTGGCCAGGCGGATATTCATCATAATCTTTCGTTAGGCATTCTTTTTCGGACAACCGAGCCAAATGCCGGCGACATTATGAAAGAGTTATTATTTAAAGCCTATGAATTAGACGTTCATATCCGCTTCAGTCCGGTAACGAAAGAAGAATATAATAACTGGGTAAATAGACAAGGTAAAAACCGGTTTATCATTACAATGCTCGGACGCCGACTGACAGCGCGACAGATAGCCGAGGTAACGAAAATTATTGCTCAGCAGCAATTAAATATCGATGCAATTCAGCGCCTGACAGGACGACCTCCGTTGGAGGATAATTCGGAAAAATCTAAATCATGCGTCGAATTATCTGTGCGGGGAACTCCGATTGACATGGAGCAAATGCAGTCTGAATTTATGAAGCTGTCAACCGATCTGGGATTCGATATTTCTTTTCAAGAAGATAATATGTACAGACGTAGCCGAAGATTAATTTGCTTCGACATGGATTCAACCCTTATCCAGACAGAAGTAATTGATGAGTTGGCAGAACGGGCCGGCGTGGGTGATAAAGTAAAAGCAATTACAGAATCAGCCATGAGAGGTGAAATTGATTTCTCCGAAAGTTTTCGTGAACGCATTGCTTTATTAAAAGGGTTGGACGTCTCTGTAATGGAAGAGATCGCTCATAATCTTCCTTATACAGAAGGATTAGAACGAATGATGCGCGTATTGAAAAAAATGGGATTTAAGACCGCAATCCTTTCTGGAGGTTTTACTTATTTCGGACATTATCTAAAAGAAAAGCTCGGTTTCGATTATGTATATGCAAATGAACTCGAAATTGACGATAACGGAAAACTAACCGGAAGACATGTCGGTGAAATTGTTGACGGAAAACGAAAAGCAGAGTTATTAAAGCTGTTAGCTCAGGTAGAAAATGTTGATATTCAACAAACTGTTGCTGTCGGCGACGGGGCCAATGATTTACCAATGTTAGCCACTGCCGGGTTAGGAATAGCATTTCATGCGAAACCGAAAGTCAAAGAAACTGCCGGGCAATCTATTTCTACAATCGGATTAGAGGGTGTTCTTTATTTTCTGGGATTTAAAGATTCATATCTGAATATCAAATAAAAAAGATACAGGTGTGCCCCAAAAAGTGAAGTGCCCCAAAAGTTGGACTATTATTTATTAATTTATATGACAGTGAGCTCGGTAGTATACCGGGCTCATTTGGTTTAATCTCCGTTTAATTATTCTGTTGTTATCCCCAAAAATAGATTTTCTAAATTCGCGATCGATTAAAAACCGGTTCCCCCTACTCCCTTTCATCTCTTCCTAATAATGGGGTTTGAAATACTCCGGAAAGCTACTTCGATTGCTTTGGAGAGCCGATGAAGTAGCTATCCGCCAGGTTTTTCAACGAGACTATAGGAGGTTTTCAAACAGGGTATAGAAAGACTTAAAAAGGGCATGCTTTTGGCACACCCCCTCTTCTTTAATTTAAAACACAAAATCAACACAAGATCTTGCTTCACGGTATTTTGCAATAAATTGCGCTACTTCTACGTGATGCGGATCCTCTCTGTAAGCAGCCAGACCATCCCAGTCTGCATGTGTTGAGATAAGAGCGATATCATAATTTTCTTTCGGATTCTCATTGATCCCTACTTCTATACTTAAGATAGCAGGCACAACCTCTTTTAAACCCTCCAGTTTCTGTTTGATTTCCAACATAATACACATCTTTTCTTTTGACGACTCCATTTCCCGGAGTTTAAATAATAATACGTGTTTAATCATTTCTGTAGCTTAATTATTATATTTGTAATTTGAAAAGCAGAATTGATACCAAATTCTTGCAATCCGCACAAATTTAAACAAATATTTTTTCATATCTATTTACAATTATGTTGATTATTGGCATTGCC
>JAVWBH010000018.1:11776-17955 GCA_036649595.1 Bacteroidales bacterium | reverse complement strand
CAGCTATCCGTTTTTTTGGAGAATCAAACCGGACGGATTAATCGGGTCACCGATCTGCTTGGACGGTATAATATTAATATGAGTGCTTTTTCTGTAGCGGAAGGTTCTGAGTTTGGAATTTTACGTCTGATTGTGCCGGATCCCGAATTGGCCAAAGAAGTCTTAAAAAGTAACGGGGTGATGTCTACCATTACAGAGGTTATTTGTCTGGTGACTCCAAATACGCCGGGCGCTTTGGCTAAAGCACTGAATATACTTGCTGATCAGGGAGTTTTTATTCAATACATGTATGCTTTTTCCGTAGGTGAAACGGCAAATGTCGTAATAAAACCCAATGATATGGAGCGGTGTGAGGCGATCTTGCATGAGCATAAGCTTGATTTGTTAAAAGCAGATCAGGCTTATGAGATTTAAATAGAACTCTGTTAATTTTCTTTGATTCGTTTTATATATTGAAACGGAAACACTAAATTTGCGCATTAAAATAATATCAGGATGAAGAAAAGTTTATTTTTTCTATTTGTCGTGTTGCTCTTTGCTTCTTGCGGAGAATATAATAAGGTATTGAAAACATCTGATTACGAGGTGAAATACGAATATGCCAAAAAGTATTATGCTGAAAAGAAATATACGAAAGCATATACTTTATTGGAGGATGTGGTTCCGATGTTTAAGGGAACAGACAAAGCAGAAGAAGCGTTATATTTATTGGCGCAAAGCTATTATGGAGCGAAGGATTATATGACTTCCGGCCAGTATTTTACGACGTATTATACAAATTACCCGAAGGGCGAATATGCCGAATTAGCTCGTTTTTATGCCGGATACGGTTATTATCTGGATTCTCCGGATCCGCGATTAGATCAGACCGGTACGTATAAGGCCATTAATGAATTTCAACTTTTTATGGAGTATTTCCCGAAAAGTGAAAAAGTGGAAGAGGCTCAAAAGTTAATCTTTGAACTACAGGATAAACTGACGGAAAAAGAATTGCTGAATGCAAAACTATATTATAATTTAGGGAATTACCTGGCGAATAATTATGAATCGGCGGTAATTACGGCGCAGAATGCAATTCGTGAATATCCTTACTCTAAATTTAAAGAAGAATTATCAATGATTATTCTGAAGGCCCGCTACGAAGAGGCTCAATTTAGTGTTGCGGAAAAACAGGAAGAGCGTTTCCGGGATGTTATCGACGAATACTATAGCTTTATCAATGAATTCCCGGACGGGAAATTTGAGAAAGAAGCTAAGAAGATATTCGAGCATGCTTCAAAGAAAATAAACGACTAAAAGATAAAGAAGAATATGGATTACAAAAAGACAAATGCTCCTACTACGACAGTAACACGTGATATGATCGCGTTGTCAGCAGATTCGGGAAATGTTTACGAAACGGTTCGCGTAATCGGTAAAAGAGCAAATCAGATTGCTGTTGAGATGAAACAAGATCTTGAAAAGAAACTTCAGGAATTTGCTTCTTACAACGATAATCTGGAAGAAGTATTCGAAAACAGAGAACAGATTGAAATCTCTCGTTATTACGAAAAGCTTCCTAAAGCCACCTTGATTGCTGCTCAGGAGTACAAAGAAGGTAAGGTTTATTGGAAAAATCCATCTAAGGAAAAGGATAAAATGTAATTCGTTTCTGACGGATAAAAAATGTAAGGGCTGCTTCGGATTTTATATCTGAAGCAGCCTTTTTGTTTAGCAGAACCGGATATTTTCTATAAATTTGCCCAATAATAATAACCTTTAAAATTGATGATATGATTCAAAGAATTCAGACGCTGCTTCTATTAGTTGCCGTTTGCCTTATTTCAGTGATGCTGTTTTTGCCTTTGGCTACTTTCCAGGTAAATGATGTGGTTTATTTATTGAAAGCAGATGCTTTGATTAATACAATGAAAGATAATCAGCCCGAATTGGTTGTTTGGCCATTATTTATTATGTTGATCATCATGATTCTGGTGCCATTGGTTACGATTTTTATGTTTAAGAAGAGAATGTTGCAGATTCGGTTGACAATATTCAGCTCTATCTTGTGTGTCCTTTTCTATGGATTATTCTTCTATGAGATTTCTGCAATTCACAAAATAATCAATCCGTCGCTAATCAGCTATAATTACTGGGTATTGGCTCTTCCGCTGGTTTGTATTATTCTGAATCTGTTGGCTATTCGTCGTATCGGTCAGGATGAAATGTTGATTCGCTCCTTAAACAGCAACCGTATTCGTTGATAAAATAATATTTAAGAAATCCCTATATCCTGTTTAAAAGGCCCTATAGTGGGTTTGAAACGTACCTTTTTGAAGTGAACCCCCGAAAGTTTGATAAAAAAAATTTCGGGGGTTTTTGCTTTGGGCGGATCCTCTTTTTTATTACAACCAAATGGCTGGCAGAATCGTTATTCTGATATAGGTTTTTTTTATTAGTTAAAACTGTAGATTATGAATAGATTAGCGAGAATTATGATGATTGATTCAGATACGAATCAGGGAGGTAGCGCAACATCATTATCTGTCGTTGCCAATCAGTCTGTTATAAACTGGAATGCATTTAAAACGCATGGTGAGCATCACGGCACACTGCAGATAAAAAGCGGTATTGTAGAGGTCGACGAAAATAAACTGCCGGTAGGCGGAACGATCTATTTCGATATGACTACGATTGATGATTCGGATCTGTCTAATAATATTATGAAAAAAGAATTGGAAGCAGATCTAAAGAGTAGTAATTTCTTTGATGTAGAAAAATTTCCCGAAGCCAAGCTCGAAATCGTAAAGGTAGACCATACTCCCGATGCTTCGGGTACTTATGGGGTGAATGCCGTTCTGACGATGAAGGGTATTCGCGGAGAGCTCACCTTTAAAGCTTCCTATACGTTATTGCCGGAGGGCGGTATAAAAGTTGAGACAGGCGTTGTGGTGGTCGATCGTACTAAATGGGGGATAACGTACGGTTCGAAAAATATTTTCAAGAAACTGGCCGACCATATTATTGCAGATAATTTCGATGTAAAAGCTGTTGTTGTGGCTAAATAATTCAGGTCAAACTGAAAAGGGTATTCTTTAGTGTTCATCCTGTTATGATGCTAAAGAATACCCTTTTTTATTATAACTTAATATAGGATTTGAGCCATTTGTAAAGTAACTCTTTACACATTTCGATGTATTCAAAATCCGAATCAAACGTCCATCCATGACCGCCTGTCGGGAAGATATACATACATGCCGGTATCTTATTTTTCTTTAATGCCGTATAATATCTGGAGGTTGCAATTGGCGGAACTACCGGATCGTTATCGCTTAAAGCAATAAAAGTAGGAGGTACGTTGTGATTGATATGAAATTCGTTAGAATGAGCCGCGATCAATTCGGGTGACGGATGTTTTCCCAGGAAGTTTTCGCGGGTAGGAACGTGGGTGTAATCATCTTTTAATGATTCGACAGGGTAAAAGAGGATCTGAAATTCCGGACGAATTTCTTCGGGTGCTGTATTACATAGCCACGACGCCGTGTTCCCTCCGATAGAAAATCCGCAGACACCGATTTTTTTCGGATCAATCCTCCATTTTTTCGCATGCCCATGGGTTAACAGCAAGGCCTGAAGGGCATCTTCTCCTACCACTTCCGGAATGCCGTTCGGAGTCCGGTATTTGACAACGATTCCGGTAATTCCTCTGTCGGCAAGCCAGTTCGCAAAAACCGTCCCCATCGAGTCTATGTTTATGGCATGGAATCCTCCGCCCGGGAAAATAATAATTGCCGCATTCCATGAGTTTTCAGGATCGGGCGAATATACATGTAATTGAGCTTGAGAGATATGTCCTACTTTTCCATCTAGGGTAATTTCCGGGCCGGTAATTCCGTTTGCATGAGGTGCTCCGGATGGCCAGACATCAATAATAACAGGATTTCGTTTCATTTGAGTATGTTCATTTGCGTTAGCAAATGGAATCTCTGCCTATTATAAAAAGTCGGAGATTTCATTTGATTTAGGTTATTTATCGCTTCGCTATATGCAAGTTACAAAAACTTTATGCGAATAAGAGGATTAAAACCTTTAAATCATTCAAATGAAATCTCCGAAAAGATTATTTTTTCCGTTTAAGATGAAATAGATAGGTTGCCGAAACGGATATGTTTTGGTTTGATGATGCTTCGAAAATATCTTTTTTCTCATTCGGGAATATATCGCCCAATCCGAAATAGTATCGGCCTTCCAGCAAAATAGAATTTCTTCCGAAGCGTAACTCTATTCCCGCACCCCCTGTAATACCATAGTCGAATTTTTTAGATACCGCCAATGTGTGATGAGCTGTTTCCACTCCGTCAATTTTCTCTGTGATATTGGTATTTTTCGAGTCGCTCAGGTAATAAGCGAATTTCGGCCCCAGATTAACGAATCCCCGAAAGCGGTTATTTCCGAAAAAGATATGACTAAGAATCGGCAGTTCGATATAATCCATTGACCGTTCAAAGAAAAGATCCGGATAATCTTCCAGGCGGTCCTTCCATCCGCGGCGGGTATAAAGTAATTCCGCCTGTATACCGAAATATTTTTCTTCGATATAGCGGTAGGTAATACCAAAAGAAGGCCCCATTTTATAGTCCTGAACAATCGTGATGGGTTGAAAGCTCATTTTGCTGAGAACCACTCCTCCGGTTACCCCCAGAGAATGTTCTTTCGGAAATGGTTTTTGTGCAAATGCGGTTGTTCCCAACAGCGGTATGGAAAAGAGTAAAAGAAATAAATGTTTTCTCATCAGGATAGGACGAATTATTATTTGACTTCGATTTTTTCGATCGTTGAATTTGGTCGGAAGTTAACGAAGTAGATGCAACGATTGATAAATCCACTCCAGTTATTGATTCTTCTGAAACACATGGCTGTTTGAATACTTGTGGCCGGTAGCATATCGATGTGGGCGTCGAAGCCTTTGCCGTATTTGCTAACCGCTTCCAGAAAAAACATACCCGTATCGAAGCCTAATACCCCATAGCGCGGATAGATTGGCAGAAGATCTTTTTGATACCAGAATTTGAATTTATCATAGAAATTTTTTGTCTCAGATGTAAATGGATTCAAATAGATACGTGTATAGATGTACGTATTCAGTTCATAAAAATAATCCATGAATTCATTGGTGTACATCTGCCATTCCGGAAATCCGAATAAAGAGATTGAAATAGAATCATTAGAACGTTGCATAACATGCAATGATGGTAGCAATTTATTCAAAACCTCTTTTTTGGCAGAAAGCGGCACAAATACCACCGGTCCGTTTAATGCCAGGATCGAATCCGCTTCAGCCAGTTGTTCTGCCGTAGTATATTCGTAATCCCTAAAACTAAACCCTTGCAGGGTCAGTTCATTCCGGAGATAATCGATAAAGTCTTTTTTGTCCGGCGCAAACCCTGACTCTTTTAAAAATACAATTTGTTGTGTTTTAAACAGGTTTACAAATTCAGCGGCCGATTCCGCATACAAATAAGAATTCGGCGTGTTGAGCTGAAAAAGGTGCGGATTGTTTTCTGTCGCGTCCGAATCGAACGTAAAAGGATTTACCATGTTGATTCCATGTTCATTGGCAAACCGGGCAACCTGACTGATCTGTTTGTTTTCGGCCGGCCCGATGATCAGGTCGCATCCTGCTACAGCCGGATTTGCCAGAATGGAATTGATTCCTTCTGTCTCTGTATCAAAAACATGCAGGTCGATTGAGATACCGCTGTGGCGGATACTGTCAACTGCAATCAAGAAGCCTTCATAAAATTCAAAATACCGCCCTTGCTTAGCTTGTGGGGTTAACGGTTGGTTTAACTGAAACGGGAGCATCAGTGCAACTTTTATCTGACCTTTTTGCTCAATACGCGACACTTCTTCCAAAATATCCTGCATTTCCTGCAGGCTGTTTATAGTCGGCTTATCTGTTGCCGGTTCAATCGCATTCGAAGCGGGCACGTTCAGATAGTCACCTTCTTTGATACGGGTAATTCCCGGATTTAACTCTAGTAATTGGGATAAGGTAACATCCAGTTTCCGGCTGATACTGTATAGGGTTTCTTTCTTTTTTACTTTATAACGGGCAACTTGGGACGCAACCACTTTTTGATCTTGTAATTGAGCTTTTTCTGCCGGTTGTATCCGGATGATCTTGCCGGTAGCGAACG
>JAVWBH010000018.1:7054-11766 GCA_036649595.1 Bacteroidales bacterium | reverse complement strand
CCGGGTTTGAATCAATGATACTCTGCATGGTTACCCCATATTTTTTCGCCACAGAGAAAAGGGTTTCTTTGGGCTCAATCGTATGAAATTTATATAACCCGTCCTGGCGGTATAATGCCGTGGCCTGCGGGATTCTGATCGAATGGCCGGGTATTAAATTTCCGGATAAACCCGGATTTAGGGCAATGATATCGCTTGTGCTGACGTTATACATTGTAGCCAGCGCATCCAGCGTTTCGCCGGTCAGAATGGTATGGGTGAAATAATCGTCGGAAGTTTCTTTTTGAACCGGATCGGAGGCCGTAACCGGTATCAATAAACGCTGTCCTTTTTTTAATCCGGCCTTGGTTTCCGGATTATATTTTTCAATTTCAGCCTGAGTAACATTGAACTGGCGTGTCAATGAATAAAAACCTTCGGCCTGAGATACCTGGTAGATGTAAAATTCCTTTCCGTCAATCCGGGTAGTTTCATACTTTTTGCCTGATTGAGCGAAAAGGGTTGCTGTAAATAGCAAACAGAAGATAACTGAGAATAAATTCCGGTTTAATGTCCGCATCTGAAATAAAATTTTTGTACATCCTTTTTGCTCTTTAAAAGGATCGGTGGATTGGCAAAGATAAATAAAATACAAAGAACTCTTTATGGAACTCATCGATTTTACTGTAAAACCGTTACCTTTGAAGATAAATATTTCTGGTTCAAATATGCTTTTATTGAAGAGAATCTTAACCGTCATGTTTTTGCTGGCGGTTTTACCATTAACCGTTTTTTCTCAATGGCAGGTATCGGGTGGCTTATATCCGGTCTATCAACATACTCCGTCTGCAGCTTCCGGAATAAGTTCTGTCTATTTTTTATATGGAATGAATCATGCGTCAGTCTCTTTTCTAAGTAAAGAAAATAGTCCGATGAGGTGTTTCCGTTTTCAGACAGGTGCATTACAGGCAGAAGAAGTGTCGGGGCAGCAGGATAATGATTTGTTTACCCTATCCGATATTCAGCCCGGTTGTGGTTATTACATAGAGCAATCCGGACGTCCCGTTTCTTATATGTGGTTGATTGATTATCAACCTTTGCTTCTGCAAGCGCGTTCTCTGTCAATTGACCCCGAAATGAGCGATTGTATGCAAACTCGTCTGATCTTTGAAAAAACCGCACCAGAGATTATGTTTTACTGGATTAATGGCCGGAAAGAAACTGTGGAGCGCGAATTTATACTCTCTTATCATACCCTGGAATGGAACGAAGAATCAAAGAGTTTTGAAGAAATTCTGCAACAGGAAAATGTAACCGGTTATCGGGAGATAAGTGTTGCAGCCCCTTTTTGCAATACCGATTTTACCCTTTCGGGCGATCAGTTCTTACGTTTTTGGAAAATACCGGCCGAGGTTACTTCCCCTTTGTATGAGGCGGTGGCGTTAACCGGGAAAGCTTTTGCCGAACAACATGTGCGCGGTGCCGGCAACGAGCTTGATAAAGAAACCGGTGAGTTGGGCGGATCTGCTCCGGTAGATATCTCTTTTGCGGGCTATGCCAATTACCCGGTAACGACATATCAGGCATGGGAAATATCGCGGGATGCCGATTTTAATATTATCGATGCCACCTATACGGATCAAAATCTTAACTATTCGTTCGAAGAAGAAGGGCTCACGTATGTCCGTTTTGTTATCAGTAATGCAATGGGGTCCTGTGAAGAGATTGTAAATACATTTACAATTAATACATCCGAGTCATCCTTGAAAGTGCCGAATGTATTTACCCCCGAATCGCCCGGCGGCAATAACCGGATATTTAAAGTGGCGTATAAATCCATTATTAAATTTGAAGGTTGGGTTTATAATCGGTGGGGCAACCAGGTATTTCATTGGACCAATCCTGCTGATGGCTGGGACGGCACGTATAATGGAAAAGTGGTGCCTACCGGAGCCTATTTTTATGTGATTGAAGCGGAGGGTGTCGGTGGTAAAAAATACAAATTGAAAGGTGATATAAATGTCCTTCGTACAAGAAACTAAATTCTTTATCAATTGAACCATCCCGTTTGCCAATTTTCTTCGGCAACGGATAAATTACAAAAGAAAAATTTATTATGACAATAAAACCTGTTTTATTAGCTTCGTCGGCCTTTTTTATATTGGCCGGAGCTGTTTTCTTTATGAGCAGCGCTTCAAATGCGCGCCATGCAGATGCCGATAAACCTATCATGCAGTCTTTTAGTGCGGTACCGGAGTTTTTACCGCGTACAAGCATCGCAGGCGAGGAGATCGATCTGACGCGTTATGATATGCGGGAGCGATATGATCGTGAGTTAACCAGTTTTTGCTATACGCATAATCTGACCTTGTCTTTGATAAAAAGGGCAAACCGCTACTTTCCGATTATCGAGCCGATTTTAAAAGAAGAGGGGATTCCTGCCGACTTCATTTACCTGATGGCGATAGAGAGTTCTTTGAATACGCGTGCGATCTCTCCGGTAAAGGCTGCCGGATTATGGCAATTAATGCCGGCTACGGCTAAACAGCTCGGCTTAGAAGTGAATGATTATGTAGATGAACGTTATGATATCGAGAAATCTACCCGTGCGGCAAGCAAATACCTAAAGCAGGCGTATAATAAATACGGAAACTGGATGGCGGTAGCAGCTTCGTATAATGCCGGCCAGGGCCGGATATCTACAGAGCTGCAGCGGCAAGAGGCACAAGATGTTTTTGATTTATGGCTGGTAGATGAAACAACACGTTATCCTTTTCGGATGATGGCTTTGAAAGAGATTATGAAACGTCCTTATAAGTATGGGTTTGTGTTGAAAAGTAATCAGTTATACAAACCAATTCGGACTACAGATGTTAAAGTTACAGAGCCTGTTCCGGATTTAGTAGCTTTTGCCAAAGCAAATAATATCAATTACAGAATACTGAAAGATTTTAATCCATGGCTTCGGGACCGGTCGTTGCCAAATAAAAGCGGGAAAGAATACATCTTTAAAATCCCCGTTAAAGAAGATTTATATTATAAAGACGGACATGTGAAAGTGTACCAGAAGAATTGGGTGGTTGATTGACAGATTGCAATATGAATGAAAATGATAAAATTCGTGTCTTAGGGGCACGGGTTCATAACCTGAAGAATATAGATGTGGAGATTCCGCGTAATAGTTTTACAATTATTACCGGATTAAGCGGAAGCGGAAAGTCTTCTCTTGCCTTTGATACGATTTTTGCCGAAGGACAACGTCGTTATATAGAAACATTCTCCTCGTATGCCCGTAATTTTTTGGGGAATATGGAGCGGCCGGATGTTGATAAGATTACCGGTCTGAGTCCGGTGATATCCATCGAACAAAAGACTACAAATAAAAATCCGCGCTCGACAGTAGGAACGACGACCGAGGTTTATGACTTTCTGCGTCTGCTGTTTGCCCGCGCGGGTGAAGCGTATTCCTATATATCGGGCGAGAGAATGGTAAAGTTTACGGAAGAGCAGATTTTACAGCTCATTCTCGAACGTTATGAAGGAAAACGCACGTATATACTGGCTCCTCTTGTAAAAACACGTAAAGGTCATTATAAAGAGCTTTTCGAACAATTACGCAAGAAAGGCTATCTGAATGTGCGGGTAGATGGCGAGATGCGCGAAATCCTTCATGGCATGAAACTCGACCGTTATAAAAACCACACCATTGAGCTCGTAGTTGACAAAATGGTTGTTTCTTCCCGCGACGAGCAGCGTTTGAAAGAGAGTGTACGCTTAGCCATGAAGCAAGGCGACGGAGAGATAATGGTGCTGGATGCAGAATCCGGAGAAGCGCGTCATTATTCTCGGCAGTTGATGGACCCGGTAAGCGGTATTTCTTATCATGAGCCTGCTCCTCATAATTTTTCATTCAACTCGCCGCAAGGAGCCTGCCCGCATTGTAAAGGGTTGGGTATGGTTAATGTGATTGACCGCGAAAAAGTGATTCCTGATCCCAAACAATCAATCTATCAGGGTGGAATCATCCCTCTTGGCAAATACAAGAACTCTCTTATATTCTGGCAGATAGAAGCTATTCTCGATAAGTATGGCGTTACATTGAAGACCGCATTAAAAGATGTGCCCGAAGAGGCCATTGACGAAATTATGAACGGTACCGATGAGCGCCTGAATATCAAGAATATGGCACTGGGTACTTCGAATATGTTTCTGAGTTACGACGGATTGGTAAAATACATCGAGATGCAGGCTCAAAGTGAAGCCTCCGCCACAGCCCAGAAGTGGGCCGGACAATTCTCAAAAAGTGTAGTGTGTCCGGATTGTCATGGAAACCGGTTGAACCGTGAGTCGCTGCATTTCAAGATTGCCGGCAAAAATATAGCGGAGCTAAGTCGCATGGACATTTCCCGTTTATACGAATGGCTTGCAAATGTAGAAGAAACGTTGAGCAGTAAACAACGTATAATCGCCGTCGAAATTTTGAAAGAGATCCGTACGCGGGTACGTTTTCTCTTAGATGTCGGCCTTGATTATTTATCTCTTAACAGAGCATCCGCTACTTTATCCGGAGGAGAAAGTCAGCGTATCCGCCTGGCAACCCAAATCGGATCGCAATTGGTTAATGTATTGTATATTCTGGACGAACCGAGTATCGGTTTGCATCAGCGTGACAATGTCCGTTTGATTAATTCGTTAAAGAAACTGCGTGATACAGGTAACTCGGTGGTTGTGGT
>JAVWBH010000018.1:0-7044 GCA_036649595.1 Bacteroidales bacterium | reverse complement strand
GGCAGACTATGTTGTTGACATCGGTCCGTTTGCCGGCCGATTGGGCGGAGAGGTCGTGTTTTCCGGAACTCCTCAAGAGATGCTGAAAAGTGATACGATTACTGCCGCTTACCTGAATGGCGAAATGAAAATCGAAGTGCCGGCCGAAAGAAGGGCCGGAAATGGTTTATCGATCTTACTGAAAGGGGCAAAAGGAAATAATCTGAAAAATGTAACGGCAGAATTTCCATTGGGAAAACTGATTTGTGTAACCGGGGTTTCCGGTTCCGGCAAATCGACATTGATCAATGCAACTTTACAACCTATATTGAGTCAGAAGTTTTATCGTTCGCTCCAGGATCCGCTTGCTTACGATAGCATCGAAGGGTTGGAGCATATCGATAAAGTCGTAAATGTCGACCAGTCTCCTTTGGGTCGCACGCCGCGTTCTAATCCGGCTACCTATACGGGCGTCTTTTCGGATATCCGAAATCTGTTTGTCAATCTTCCCGAAGCGAAAATACGCGGATATAAACCCGGGCGTTTTTCGTTTAATGTAGCGGGGGGGCGTTGTGAAACATGTAGTGGAAACGGCTATAAAAACATATAGATGTATTTTTTGCCGGATGTACTTGTGACTTTCGAAGATTTTCACGGCAAGCGGTATAATCGCGAAACATTGGAAGTTCGCTTTAAAGGAAAATCGATTGCTGACGTATTGGATATGACCATAAATCAGGCGGTAGAGTTTTTTGAAAATATTCCACAGATTCTGCATAAGATAAAAGTATTGCAGGATGTCGGGTTGGGATATATAAAATTAGGTCAGCCGTCTACCACTTTGTCGGGTGGTGAGAGTCAGCGCGTAAAGCTGGCTACCGAATTATCAAAGAAAGATACTGGTAAAACCATGTATATTCTTGATGAACCTACTACGGGACTTCATTTTGAAGATATCCGCGTTTTATTAGGCGTGCTCAATCGTCTGGTGGATAAAGGCAATACGGTATTGGTGATTGAACATAATCTGGATGTAATCAAATGTGCAGACCATATAATTGATATGGGCCCTGAGGGCGGAGTAGGAGGAGGTGAACTTCTGGCATCCGGAACACCCGAAGAGATTTGCGAAAAAAATGATTCGTTTACCATTCAGTTTCTGAAAGATGAACTCAAACGATAAGTATATTTTAAATACAAACAAAGGAGGTTTGCCAAAAGCGAGAGCGCTGAAAAAGCCCTTCTTTTAGGTTATTCTAAAAAAACAAACCGTCATAAATCAACATGTTAGTTGTATTTATGACGGTTTTTACTTTATGCTTTTTTCAGTGCCCTCGCTTTTGGCACATCCTCTTTTTATGCCCCTTATACCCTGTTTTAATTTCCCTATACCCACGTTGAAAAACCGTCCGGAGACCCGCTCCGTCGCCTCCAGAGATTCGCTTCAACGCCTGCGCAGATTTGCTCCGATTCCTCCGGAAGCGTTGAAGCGAATCCGCGCAGGCGTTGGAGTGGATACGCGCAGGCGACGGAGCGGGTCTCCGGAGGCGACGCAAACCCCACTATAGGAAGAAATAAACCACTATAGGGAGAGATCAAAAGGGCGCAGAACAATATCTTAATGGCGCTTCTCTTTTAAAGCTTCGAGAACATTAATGACATAATCGCCTATTTTTTCGCATTCAGAAACGATATCCATGTAAAAGATACCGGATAGATATCCGTATGAATCTTTGTTGATGTCATCGATATTTTGGTTTCGCAGTTGATTCCGAAAATTGTTGATCTCATCTTCCTTGTTGTAGGCTTTGTTCAAATCAGATTCCGGCATATCATTTTTACGGATGACATAATTCATATGATCGAGGGCTTCGCCGGTCAGTTTGAACATTTTATTGATGTTCGCCTGAATCTCGGGCGTGAAATTAGCACACATCTCCGATTTTCTTGTCATCGTGCGTGCCAGGTGATAACAGCTGTCGCCAATACTTTCAATCTCATCCACAACTTTAAACATCGCTTGTATCTTATGTTCACCGCCTGTACTTATATTGGCAGAAGAGATGTGGTTGAGGTAATTAGCGATTTCAAGTTCCATCCGGTCGCTGACTTTTTCATATTTTTCGATACGCGCGTAAACTTTATTGAATGACTCGCTGTTTTCTTTTTCATTCAACAAGCCTTCGGTCATCGTAAACATTTTTCTGGTACGTTCACTGAATACCTGTGTTTCATTTTTAACTTGTATCAGACTCATTTCGCCCGAATCGATTACCCCCGAAGAGATATAACGGAGCTGAAACTCCTCTTCTTCATGTGATTTGCTTTTAATGAGTTTGGTTACCAGATAAACATATCCGTTGGTAAACCAAATCATGACCATCAGGTTGATAATATTGAATACCGTGTGAAATAATGAAAGGGCGAACGATACGTTAAACTGCATCTGCTCGAAGCTTTTTCGCAATCCCGCATTTGCCGGATCAGAGAGGTCGAGCGTCCCGTCGTTTAGCTTGTTTATCAGGGCAGGATCTGTGGTATCTACAAAATTCATAAGTGCTTCGGGGCTTCCCGGGCCATAATTTGTTGATAACCATACGATGAAACGGATAAACGGGTAATATAGGATCATTGTCCAGACCGTTCCCAAAAAGTTGAAAAGGAAGTGTCCCATCGCGGCTCTTTTTGCCGAAACATTACCTGAAATAGAGGCAATGATCGGAGTAATGCAAGTACCGATGTTTCCACCCAGAATCATTGCGGCTGCGATGTCAAAAGAGATCCACCCTTTACTGCTCATGATCAGGGCAATAGCCAGTGTGGCGCTCGATGCCTGTACAACCATCGTAAGAATACCCCCGATAGCCATGAAAATCAGGATAGAAAGGTATCCCATCTGCGTATATTCTGTCAAGACGGCAAAAATCTCCGGATTGGCCTTCAAGTCAGGTACCGAATTTTTCAGATACTCCAGTCCTAAGAACAGAAAAGCAAATCCCAACAGGAATTCCCCCCATGATTTTTGTTTGCTTTTGTCAGAAAGGAAAAAGGGAAGTGCTACCCCGATCATCGGAAGGACGAATAAAGACATATTCACTTTAAAGCCAAAGAATGCAATGATCCAGGCTGTTACGGTAGTCCCTACATTAGCTCCCATAATTACAGCCATCGATTGGCTTAATGTTAGTAAACCGGCGTTTACAAAGCTAACTACCATCACTGTTGTAGCTGAAGAGCTCTGCACAAGTGCAGTAACGAAGATTCCGGTTAATGTGCCAAGAAAACGATTGTTGGTCATTATGGCCAGAATATTACGCAGGCGGTCGCCTGCCACTTTTTGTAAGCCTTCGCTCATCAGTTTCATCCCGTAGAGAAACATACCGACCGCACCGATAAGGGTAAGGAAGTCTAAAATAGAATAATCCATTAAAAAATAATTAATAAGCTTTATGTCGCTGAATTCGGTGCAAAAGTAGTAAAAAAACGTGTTTTTGTAATAGATGTTTCAAAACTATGACGAAAAAAGCAAACACTTTCTTTCTGTTTGTTATTGAAAGAAATGTGTTTGCTTTTGTTTTAGTAACAATATTATAATTAAATTTAATTATTTCTCATTAATCGTAAATATATAGTTTCCTTTTGTTGAGATACGCTTGGCTGTCAGTGTAATCCGATAGATCTCTTTTCCCCACACTTTTGATAAACGGGTGTCGGGCTGAGGGATCGCTTCTGTAGAAACGGTAAACAGACTTTTGTCATAATGCAATACTAATTTTTCATTTTCAGAAAAAATACCGATTGCCCCTTGTTGCGTGATGTCCGGTTTGCCCCATACTAAAAAGTTTACCTGATTTTCGGTTGTCGGATTCTGCAAATCGAAAGAGTCCTCAATTATCAGTCCATTATTTTGAAGGGTGTATTTTCTGTAATAATGATTGATTCCCGCGTCTGCCGGATATGCTTTCGCAATATCAAGCCGGAATGATTTTTTCTTCTTATTATATTCGGTTTCCCGCGCTTGATATTCGGCGCCGTTTACCTGTGCATATCCGTTTATAAGCGGCAGGTTATGGTAATTGCTTTGCATACACCAGATTGAATAACGTTCTTTTCCGAACGTTTGTCTTGTATATGTGCCCACTCCGGCATCAATAAACATCGGAGTCTGATTATAATAAAGCGAAAAAGTACCCACATCATTGTGATTATGGCTTTCGTTGTTATTACCTCCTTTAGACGCTAAAACAAATTTTTTGTTTCGGATATAGCAGAACTGGGTTTCCGGATACCATTTGTCGGGTGCTACAGTCGGGGTATAAGTATAATTATTAAGTTCTTCAGCAAACTGAAGAGATTCGAATATTCTGAATAGTTGCGCTCCTCCGCCGATAACGGAAGCTTTGCGTACATCACGCAAATACGCGGCATGGTTCATCATTAGCGTACTTTCTACCGCTTTTCCATATCTGAAAATAAGATCGGCCCCGCCGCCGCCTTTGGCAGAAGCATCTGCAAAATTAATAACCCAGTCATTACCGACATAAGAATGAGCAATGTATTCACCCATGTGTTTTACCAGCGGATCATTAAATAAGCCGAGCTGGTTTCCGGTTGCCATATTCAATAATTTCAAATAGTCATAAAGTTTGCCTGCCGCATGGTCCCAATAAGAGGGGCCCTCTTCGCATCCGCCGTCTGCATGATTATAATTCATGAATTGGTCGACAGAACGGACTGTTTTTTCAATCGCCTGATTAAGTTTTACCGGATCATTTTCCAATAACAGGAAACTCTGTAGGACATTGAAATTACACCATGGATTCCAGTTGTTGATGATTGTTCCCGGTTTGTAGTTGAATCCCAGCCACCAATATTTGTCGGTATTCATATAAGCATCCAAAATGCGCTCTTGCAACTCATGGCGCAAGCGTGGTGCGATAATCGGATGTACTTTATCGAATTCCTTATTAAAAAAGAAATAGATCCACGAAAGCATCGCCCCGGCTTCGCCAGATCCCAGATCAATAACCTGCTCTCTGTAGTCGGGTAAGGATCCTTTGATTTCCTGTGCGCTCAGATGGGCTGAGAGAACCCAGGATGTTTGTTCGCACATAAAGAATACCCCGTTAACGATCTGATCCATAAAACGGCCTTTCCCTTCGGCTAGTTCTGCCATCGTAAGAGCCAGTAATGCATTTCTGTTTGCATTATATGGATCTTGCATGATATTCCTGTTGCCGCTGCGTGTATATTCGAGGTAATCGGAGGCCTTAATTGTCTTCCAATTGTAATTTAAAGATCTCTCTCCTTTTTTGATATAGTCCGTCTGATATTTTCCCATTAGTTCCGCCCATCCGGCCCGGTCGTCATAAGTCGGGAAAGGTACCCATTCTTGATTACGGATTAATGTGTGATTTAATTTTTCGGCTGTTACAACCTTTTGTAGCGAGTTTCGCTCCGTAAAGGCGAACCCCGGTAGGCTAATCAATAATATGAGTAGCCCGGATAACATTAATTTAGTCATGATGTGGTGAATTAAAAAGTAAAAAGGGATTCATGTAAAAAAATGAATCCCTTAAAAAAACAGAGGTATAACTATCTTATTTAATTAATACTTTTGTCGCTGTGGTTGATCCCGCTGTTGTTACAGCTACAATATACATACCTGTTTGTTCCATCGGGATTGTTGTTGTGCCATGGATGTCTGCTTTTTTGATCTTACGTCCTGTAATATCAAGGATTTCAGCTATTCCGTTTTCTGCTTCAACAATAATAGTCTGGTCTGTGGCATAAACTTTTACATTGTTCTCGGTTGCATCGGTAATGCTTGTAGCAGTTTTTTCAACGACAGAAACATTTGAGATGAGGTATTCGTAGTTCATATTTGTTCCGTCTACAGCAACATAGAATATGCTTTTTGGCGTTTCGAATCCGTCCGATTTGAAGCTTCTGCTCAAATGATACCATCCGTTTTCACCTGCAACAAAGTTTTCTGCCGTAAATTTTGTGCCGATGCCGACTTTCCCTAATTTGTTTTCAGCAGTGATGGCCCGGATGTAAACATAAAATAAATCATTGTATGTTGTAATGGCTTCTGTCGGTTTGAAATCAAATGACAGCGTATATTCTTTTCCCGGTTCAAGGGTAAAGAATGTGGTAAGGCAGTTTTGATTTTGATTAAAAACGCCTCCCGTCTTTTTTAATAAAGCTCCGTTGCCCAGGGCTCCGTCAGCCAGTGTGATATCCTGTTGGATTTTGCAAGAAAGCGTGCCATTCGCGCCCGATTTTTTATACCATTCACCGGTCTCTACGGTCGTTGCATCGTGAGTCGGCAGTGAAGTCTGAGTTTGTAAATCTGTCAGGTTTGCAATACGCAGCAACTGACCGTCTTCGGTTACCGAAGTTACATTTTGAAAATTACCTTTTGTGATCAGGTTTTCACCGCGGGCATTTAATGCAAGTACGACAAGTGCTATTGAAAGTAATGTTTTTTTCATTTGTATATCATTTTATTTTTTTACAATAAATACAAAAGCGCCATTTATATACCTTTTGTGGGGTATCTCTCAATTTCAGATGAGTGCCGGCGATTTTATTTAAATAGAGTTTAGAAGAAAGTAATATCGGATTGTCTATCCCGGAAAGAGGAGATTACGGATTTTACTGGCTCTTTCCGAACTCCTCTTTCTGATAGATAGGATTCTTACCTTTTGGGGGTAATTATTTGATTTTTGTTAGTTCTACATTATCAATGTAGTATGTATTTCCGGCTTCTTCCAGGTGAATGGTAAAGCGGGCTCCTTCAAGTCCCTCCTGAGTAGGTGCTATTTTTACGGTCTGGGTTATTTGCTGCCATTCAGTAGAAACTTTTTTCTTAGGGCTGAACGGTGATTTTAATCCGTCGAGGTAAGGAGAGGTGCTTGGCTTAATGCTGAAACGAACTGCATTACGCGTTTCTGCTTCTGCATCCGCCTTCACAAAAAAGGAGATCTGGTATTCGCCTGCAGTCAGATTCAGATTCTGATAGATATAGTTATCCCATACCGGTTTCTCTGCTTTGATTAC
>JAVWBH010000017.1:0-18128 GCA_036649595.1 Bacteroidales bacterium | reverse complement strand
GGCAATAGTACGCAAAGAAAGACCTTTAAAAGGCTTCCAGTCCATATACACGTTTGCATACACACGTGTATTTTTAGTCTGATTCTTATACACACCCGGCATCTCATCCGTCATGATATTCGGCGCACCACTGTCTGGTATCGGAGTCGGATTGATTGAGCCGTCTTCCATAAACGGATCACCCAGCGGCACATTCGACATGGCTTTACTAAGAATACCTTTACGCGCATTGTTGTGCGTATAAGAAACCTGTACACTCATCCCGGCCGTAATCCATTTATTAATCGTCTGATCAATATTGGTACGAAGCGAATAGATCTTATTATTATCATTGGCATAGATCCCTTTTTCATCTGAAAAATTGAGCGAGAAATACGCTTTGGTATTTTCGGTACCACCAGATACCGACATACTGTAATTTTGCTGATAACCGTTACCGATGGCATGATCGGCCCAGTCAACCCATTTATTATTCTGAACAGCATCCCATTCACCTGCTGAAGGGAAACAGTTCTGATCATCGGCAGGAGAACTCCAGTTACCGATAGCCGCCTGGGCATCTCTGCGCAACTGCATATAAGAGTCACCAATCCGGACTTCCGGCACAGTAGCCCATCCATTATATCCTACATAAGCATTGAAGTTGATAAGTGGTTTCCCCTCTTTTGCCTTTTTCGTATAAATAATGATAACACCATTAGCACCTGCAGCTCCGTATACCGCTGTAGAAGAAGCATCTTTCAGGATCTCTATCGATTCGATGTCATTCGGATTAAGCGTGCCATAATCGCCGGGCATCCCGTCAATGATAAACAAAGGCTCGCCACTCGCACTTAAAGAACGGTTACCACGCAACTGCATGCTCACACCAGATCCGGCTTTTCCCGACGAACGTGTAATATCTAATCCGGCTACCTTCCCTTGCAGGGCGGCCATCGGATTCGCGGTAGGGCTTAAGGTAATATCTTCACTCTTGATCGAAGTTACCGCACCTGTCAAATCGCGTTTTTTCACCGTACCATATCCGATTACAACAACCTCTTCGAGAGCTTGCTGGTCAGGTACCAGATCCAGGTTAATCATTGTTTTCCCGGCAACCTTAATTGTCTGGGGTTTATATCCGATATAAGAAAATACGACTTCTGCGTTTTCTGGTACTTCGAGGGTGTAATTTCCGTCATAATCGGTAATCGTACCCATTGTAGTACCTTTTACCACGACCGAAACACCAGGAAGTCCTAACCCCGTTTCATCCTTCACATTTCCTTTTATCGTTTTATTTTGCTGAGCAGCCTGAAAAGCTTCAACTGCCTTGCTATGCTCAACATTCGCGAAAGTTTCTGCGGGTACAGCGGTCAACATTGCTATCGGCAATCCCACATAGAAAGCTTTGCGAACAAGCTTGTTGAACTCATTCAGTTCATTATCGCTTCGCTTCATGGTTAATTAATTTGAATAATATGTAAGTGTTATTTTAAAAATTCTCTTAGAATAGTTTTCCCTTTTTTGAGAGAGTATCAAAATTATTTTCCGGCTTAGTCCAGTCTGTTTTTTCTTTGGTACTGATTCCGTTGATATATTTTTCGATATTAGTATATCCGTCACCCGTACAATCGAGATTTGCATCCGACGGATCATTCGGATTCAACCCATTCGCTTTCTCCCATTTATCAGGCATACCGTCACCATCACTGTCTTTATATGGTTTCCCTTTGTATTCGGGATATCCTCCTACCTGGGCAACATCCGTAATAATACCATATTTATAAGAGTCGTTTTTCAGACGGCGATATTTAAACTGATAGAATGATTCGGGATCTGCCTTTTTATCATAATAGACTTTTCCGGTTGTAATTTGCTCCATCAAACGGATATCCACAATATCCCGCTTCGGAATTGTAGCTCCAGCATTTTCCAATACGAAGTCGTATGCTTCATGAGCAGACATAACTGTCATATTGGGCATCGGAAAAGGCTCATTCCACTTCATGTATTTAAAATAACGAGCAGTATCTGCATCATTTTCGGCAATTTGCACACCACCGTCCCAGTTGTTACGGGTAATGCGGTCATTTCCTTCCATTATATTCCCATTACAATAGACACGACCATACAGATCAAGGTTATTATGACCTTTCTCCGGTTTAACAATACGAAATCCGGCAGCCGACTCTGCAGGTGTTAACGGTCCGGGTTTATAGTAGTTATTGATAATATTATACAGCGCCGTATAATCACCGCCGTCGACTGAGCGATGCACCCAGTTGAAAATAACATTATTGACAAAATTAAAAATCCCGTTCCACCCGATAGACGGGTTACGCCCTGAGTTATTAGCCCACAGATTACGCATAAAAGAGCAATTCTCTCCGCCCAACGTACTTCCAAAAGCATGATTATACGTATCTAAGGCCTGCGATGAAATTGTATTCTGAATAGTCACATTAACAGTTGGCAGTTTCACCCCTTTCTTAGCAGGATCGGGGAAAAACATGTGGCGATAGAAGGAAATATTTTCATCTAATCCCCAACTTACGGAACAATGATCAATCATAATATTCCCGACAGGGTTTCCTCCAAACGCATCATCCCGACGCGTTACATCCGTTTCGCCACGACGAAAACGCATATGACGAACAACTACGTCATGCGTATTTACCCAAAAAGACTCTCCGGCAATACACACCCCATCACCGGGAGCCGTTTGACCGGCAATTGTTACATAAGGAGCACGTACGATAACAGGGGTTTTCAACCTAATAATACCTGACACATTAAACACAATAATTCGCGCGCCAGGCGTCTCACAAGCAGCCCGGAAAGAACCGGGACCATCATCAGCAAGCGTAGTAACCGTAATTACCTTTCCGCCACGGCCTCCAAAACTATATGCGCCACCACCTTCTGCACCCGGAAAAGCCGGAATTTTTGCCTGTGGCAAATCAGAAGGACGCGCGGCCCATGGAATATAAGGTCGACCATTGGCCGCCTCTTCCAGGATTATCGGCATACCTTGTTTAAAAATAGAATCGGATCGGTTTTCGGCACGATCTAAGAGTTGATCGGTTTTTGCTTGAATTTCTTCCGGCACTTCAGGATATTGAGCAAACAAACAATTACTGAAAGGCATAAGCATAAATGCGCAAACTCCACTTATCTTTTTATTCATCTGAATATATTTATAAAGGTTTGCAGAAAGGTTTAATTTTCCGCAGTGCAATTCATCATTAATTATGATGGTTTATTTCTAAATTGAGACTATAGATATGACGAAGAAGGAACTTGGATGTACTCATGCTCTCTTAGATTTTTGTCATAATTTTTTAATTCCGAAGAAATAAAAAATTAACACTATACGTCCATCTGGTCTTTTCGGCAAACCATTGAACCGGCTTCGGGTAATTATCTGAAAAAGGACTTAAACATTTGACAATATTACATTTAAGGATCTAAATTCAAAAAACATGTTTCTTTATGGCTATTTATAAATTCCCGTACACCTATTCAGTCCATTATCCGACAGTGTGTTTTTTCTTGGATAATGGCTCCAAACCGTTAAATCAAAGATATATTTTTTACAAAAAAATATATGTTAAAATACAAATATTAATTATTGGCTTTGTGCAGAAATCTCACTTAGCATCTATCTTTCAACAAACTAAAAAAAATGATCAGGGTGTGCAAAAAAATGGCACACCCTGATCATTTCTAATTATCCCTCAAAAAAACAGAAGTTCTATTTTATCGCAGAGATCCGGATATGTAATTGATATGCTCTTTTATCGATTGCATATTTTCTCAATACACCCGGTCCGCAACTACTGTTACCAAGTCCCAACTGAATTGCATCTAAAGAAAGAATCACTTCTTTTCTCGGAACAAGTTCGCAGGCATGTTTGGCATCAGCAAGATCTGTTGGTTTAAAATGGAGAGCCGATCCGGAAAAAGGTTTATCGACAGCCTGGATACAGATTCCGGCTCCTTTTTTATCAGTCAGCTTCAAGACGCGAATCCCTTCTTTATTTCCTGCCTCCTGCGGTTTCGGATAAGCTACGTATTGATCTGTTACTGTAGACTTCCAATATCCCATCGCTGCCCCATATTTCCGGTCTGCATAGTTTTCGTGCGGACCGAATCCGTACCATTCCATTTGCTCAAGTGCCTGAATCAATGCAAATTGCATCCCTAACCGGGGCAATTCAGGCAACCCGTTCTCATCCGGAAGGTAGGTTTGACGAATATCCAGTTTACCGGAAGGGTCAACGATATATTCTGTTTCCACTTGAACTCCGCCATCTTTAAAATAAGCTTTTTCTTTCACTTTCAACGACCATAGGCCATGCTCCGTATTCACATCCGAAACGGCAATTACTTTCGTATCGGGCAAATGCAACTGATGGTTAGTCCAATCTTTAGCCAACCAGTTACCAAAACTGCGGTCATTATCGGTTGGTGCCCGAAATGCCTGGAAAAGAGGTTGAGCAGAAGAGTTTCCGGAAATATCCAGCATCTCCCGGCCATTTGATTTAAGTGAAATAATCTTCCCGGCCTGTTTATCCCAAGTAACTGAGAGATTTTTTGCATTTACACAGATCCGGCCATTAGCATCCGTATATTCAATATTGTGTATACCGGTTTTCTTTGCCTCCAACGGTTTTGGATATTCACCGGAAGCGATACATAGCTGTTCGGAAGCGACCTCATATCCCTGTTTCGCCCAAGAGTGGTCTGATTTCAGACGGTAAGAAATATTCAACTGCAAATCGGCCCCCTTTTCGAAAGACTTCCGCAAAGTTGTACCTACCGGTAACTCGTATGCCACCGTATCACCCGGCTGAATATCCGTAAGAGGGAGTTTCCCTTTCAACAGAACCCGGCCATCAGCCGTTACGTTCCACTCACATTGCAGGTAAGTCGGCAAAACATGATGATGCCTGTTAATTACCCGTATATGTAATTTATCATTGTCCGAAATCTCCGGTTGACGTTCCCATAAAGTATGGATTGGCTGATATACCTTTTTTACTTCCGTATATTTGGCATTGATTTCCCGGTCGGAGAAAACGACTCCGTTAAAACAAAATGCCTTTAAATTGGGTTTATCACCAAAATCACCACCATAGGCTACCATTTGGCGTCCGTCCGGTAATTGTTTATAGATACCCTGATCTACCCAATCCCAGATAAATCCGCCCAACATACGCGGATGTGCGTAAATTTCATCCCAATATTCTTTAAAGTTACCCATTGCATTTCCCATCGCATGCGCATATTCGCTGGTCAGAACCGGGCGATTATCATTTGTGCGCCGGGCAATACTTAACAAGCGTTCCCAACGTGCATTTTCAGCACGCTCCTTATCTGATCCTTCGGGTATATTGGGATTCAGGTATTCTTGCTGAACACGCGGATAAAAACGGCTGATCATATCTACCGTTGCCGGATCCGGCATTTCGTCAATACCCTGCGCTCCTTCATAATGAACAGGACGTGTAGGGTCATATTCTTTCAGCCATGCGGATACCGCGGCAAAATTAGGGCCATAACCCGATTCATTACCCATTGACCATACAACTACCGACGGATGATTTTTGTCGCGTACTGCCATCCGCATCGCCCTGTCTAAAAATGCGGCATGCCATTCGGGATCGGAAGCAAGAGTACCACGCAATCCGTGTTCTTCAATATCGGCCTCATCCATTACATATAAACCATACTCATCACAAAGTTCATACCATCTCGGATGATTCGGATAATGAGACGTACGTACGGCATTGATATTTGCCTGCTTCATCAACAAAATATCTTGCTTCATCCGCTCTTCAGTCATTACACGCCCTAATACAGGATCATGCTCATGACGGTTAACTCCGCGAAAGCGCACCGGCTTTCCGTTTACAAGAAAAGATCCGTTCTGAATTTGGACGTCACGGAATCCGATTTTTGTAACAACCCGTTCAACTACCTGCCCACAACTATCCGTCAATGTGAGAAGAAGATCATACAATGCGGGAGTTTCCGCACTCCATTTTTGAGGATTTTTGATGTCAGCCTGCAACCAACCGAATTTACGCGGCCCGCGCTGCGGACGCCTTTCATTCATAATGGCAGCTTTATAATCAAGATTCAGAACAGGTACCGCATCTTGCGAAAGTTCTTCCGTCAGAACATCGGCTCCCGAAGCATCCAGCAAACGGGCATTCAGGCGATATCCGGCTCCCTGCTGCCCGTCATAAACAGCCAGTTCCGGTTCTATAAGCAATCGGGCATCCTGATAAGCCGGATCCAGCTGGGTGCGCACAAAGAAATCACGGATTCGGATTTTCGGAGTAGCATACAAATATACATCCCTGTGAATACCGCTCATTCTCCACATATCCTGATCTTCCAGATAACTTCCATCGCAATAACGATATACTTCTACTGCAATCTGGTTTTTACCCGGCATGAGATAAGAGGTAATATCAAATTCGGAAGGTTCCATACTCCCTTGTGAATATCCTACCCGCTGCCCGTTTACCCACACATAAAATGCACTCATTACCCCTTCGAAACGAAGAAATATTTCTTTTTCGGTCCAATTTCGGGGAACCTCAAACGTACGGCGGTATGAACCCACCGGATTACGCTCTGCATAAGTGGTATAACTTTCTTTGGGTGTAGATGTTACAAAAGGCGGATCTATCTTAAAAGGATAACCTGCACTGACATAAATAGGAGTACCGTAACCATTCATTTCCCAATTGGCAGGTACCGGGAACTCCTTCCATTCCCGGTCATTAAAATCTACCTTATAAAAATCTACCGGACGCTTATCCGGAGAAGAAACCCAGTTAAATTTCCACATTCCATTCAGAGACAGAAAACGATCACCGGGAACTTTCTCAAAAGGGATAAAAGAACCCCTCGCCGGCTGTCTGTTTATCTGAAGTACATGTTGGTTTTCCCAATCATGTTTTTCACGTGCATTTGCCTGAAAAAAAAGCATCAGACAAAATATTAAAATAATCTGTTTCATTTGTTTATAGCCTATTTTTAACACCAATATCAAATGCGCCATTTATATACCTTCAGGTAAGTAATGGCGATATCATTTGCTTTTGTTTTTATTGGACATCCAGTGATTCAAACGCCAGTTCCTGCATTGAATCGGAGGAAATACGTACCCGATAATGGCCGGCATTAATAAAACTTCCGGTCGTAGTACTCACGATACGCCATTTCTCGCCGGCAACAGGAAATACAATTTCATCATCACGCAATACACGGTCATCAGAGGTAATCAGCTGAATACGTACCTTCTTAGGCTCTTTTGAAACATTCATATATTTGAAGCGCAGTGCGTATACTCCCGCCAAACCGGTTGAAACAGTCCATTCAATTTGATTCCGGGCCGATTTATTAAAAAATATACCATCCAATTTACGATGCGTTTTCCGGATATATTTACCGTTCAGAACAGCCTGCTCTGCTTCGTATTTCACTGTCGGGCGCGGGTCGACACCTTCCGGCAACGTAGCATGATCTGTCTTCACCGTATATTCCATATTTTTCTCCGCAAAAGGCTCTCCCGCCTTAGGATCGCATTTCGCCGCCTGCAAAGAAGAGTCTGCCGAAGCGATGGCAATAGCGGAAATCAAAGCTTGCCCGGCCTTAACTTCAGGAAAATCAATTTTTAAGATTCCACCTTTGACTTCAACTTCGTAACTCTTTTTAAGGGCCTTATCATGTCCGGCCTCCGCCCAGATATCCAGATCATCGCAATAAACAGAGTCATTTATCGCCACGTCAAAAATGCGTAATCCTTCACAGTCATGAGCATATCCGCCTCCGGTACCATGCCATGGTTCTACAAAATAAAGTTCTACCTGATAACGACCGTCTTTAAGCGGGAACTGGTAATTCAGATAAGAACGGCCAAAACGGAAATAGCCAAATAACGGCCAGTCACGTGTACCTTTTACAGGATCGAAAGTGCGGCGTTGAGAAGCCAGATAAGGATTCAGCCCTTCGAATTTTTCCGCCCAGGAAGCGGATCCCCAATAGGTATCATTTTTGCCTCGGGCAACATCCGCATGCCATACCTGTCCGAATTGATCCGTATATTGAGCGCCGCCACAATTTACACGATACAAATAATTGTAATCCTCTTTTCCTTTTAGGATTGGAGAAACGTCCTGATATAATTTTTCAAAATCGGGCGATTGAGGCAGGTGATCCAATACAATATAATCTTCGGCAACTTCTTTTCCGTTCAAATATCCTACAGCATACAATACATTGTAATTGACAGGAACCTGATCCCAGACAAAATGAGTCCCGATCCCCTTACGGGTCTTACGGCCTAATGAGCGGGAGCGTACACCGTTAAACAACTCCACTTCATCACAATTCGAAAATACACGGATACCATCTTTTACTCCGGCCTCTTTCCATCTGCCGGGCCATGTATGAGAGACAATATATACCATCGGAGATTTTTCTGCCGATACATAGTTAGCCCGGTACATATAATAAACATCCAACGGTTCTTCCCATGGAGTAACCAATCCTTTGTAATTAAACGGCCCGACTTTATCTAGTGTACGGTAACACTCATCCGGTTGTTTTCGTCCCGGGTTATCATGTGAAGAATAGATCCATTGAAACTGACCGCAACAACTGTCGCGTACCTCTTCCGCGAGGCGTATTTTCATTTCCATCAAAAGGTTCATCCGGTCTTCCGACCATACTCCGTTTTGCTCGTAGTCGCCCTCTCCGTGCAGATCGATTGATCGCCATGCTCCATATTCGCCATTCAATAGCTGACGCGCGATTTCGCGATTGTATTCTTCGGGTTTGCCGCCGTACGTACCACTCCAGTTTTGTACCACATTCCAGTCAGTACCATCACCTCCGTTACAAGTAGTTATGATACGTTGATTGTTTGCAGTAGGATCCATTTCACGAATAATAGCCACACATTCTTCCGCAAAGTCTTTCGGAAGGACACTTTCATTCTGTAGCCCCCAGATAACCAAAGAAGGAGAGTTTCTTCTTTCTTTTACCCATTGACGCAATAAGGTTTTGAAATTTTCTCTGAATTCAGGTGTATCATACCAGATATGAGCAGAAAATTGAGTCCACCAGATAATTCCGGATTCATCCCAGGCAGTCTGATATCCGAGGTGGTGTGGTTGATGTGCATCGCGGAACGCATTAAATCCGGCACTTTTCATTTGTTTTACACGAGCTCTCACCTGTTCATCAGAGAAAGCGTGCGATTGTCCGAACTGATGTTCATATTCACAAACACCATTCAGAAATACAGGTTTACCGTTTAATAAGAAACGATTATCACCATCATTTCTCTTTACCGGCCAGCTGGCCGTACGAATACCAAATGGCGTAGTCGTTTCTTCGACCGCTTTTCCATCTCTTTTTACGATCGAGTTCAGTCGATAAAGATATGCGCGTTGATCATCCCACAATACCGGATTTTCGATTACCGGAGACGTTTGTTTCAGAATACGCGTTTCATTCGGTTTTAACGTTACTTTTTCTGCTAAACGAAATACCTGAATGCCATCTTCATTGACAAACTTGCTGATAAACTCAACTGTTTGCGTCGTATTTGAATAATTTTTTAATTCGGTAGAGATATGCAGTGTAGCCTGTTTCTCATTTGCTGTCTCGTCATTCCAGATATGTACGCCAAAAGGTTCTACGCGCACCTGATCTGTCACCTCCAGAACGACAGGGCGAAAAATGCCCAATGGCTGAGATCCCTCAGAAAAGCCCCATTCAGAAGAACAACCTCCGCACACCCAGGGCATGTCTGCAATCATAGCGGGATGTTCGGCTTTTACATCAATCGTATTCAGCTGACCAACTTTTACCACATCTGTTATATCTATCGTAAAGGTTGTTCTTCCCGCAGGACGGCGCCCGAAGGAGGTTCCGTTCACATATACCGTAGCATAGCTTCCGACCCCCTCAAAACGAAGAAAATACCGTTTATTCTCTCCCCGATCCGCAATTACGGTCTCTTTACGATACCATGCGTTTCCATGTAAATTACCATGTACTAATTGGCGATATCCATAATAATCATCCCAGTTGTGCGGAATATTTACGCGTTGGCCTCCTTCTTGTAAAGTATCGGCAAGAACAGTATACCAGTTTTCGTTCATCGACTCAACAGAGCGTTTGCCCGAAAGCTCCGGTTTTGGAAAGCGAACAGCCGAACGTCCCATAGGCTTTGATACGGCTACCGCAATACCGCGCTGATCATCTTTGTTTACGGCACAATAATAATGATATACCACACCTTCGTGTTCTACCACAAATGATTTATGAGCAAACAGGTTATCATATTCTTTAGACGGGATGATCAGATCAGCGCCTTGCCAGTCTGTCCAGTTAACAAGATCATAAGAACATGCAAACGTATTGAACGCTTTATAAGGACGGTCTGCTCTAAATGCACTAAAATAAAACATCACATACAAATCGCCGAATTTCTGAATATGAGCATCCCCGGTAATCCCCTCTTCATGCGTGAAAATAGGATTACCCTCATAACGCTTCCAGTTTTTCATGTTGTCAGAAAGCGCAATACCGATACGCTCTGCTTTCACTTTGGTTTCCGGATGGCGGCCGCCGGCATTATAATACATCACGAATGGCTTTCCTAATGTTTTTGCCTTATCGTGATAAATCACACTCTTATACTGAGTTATATTTTCAAACCATTGGGCATCTTTATCCTCAGGAGACATAATCGGCTTATCCAGGCTATTCCATTCATGTGCCCGGGTAATATCACCTTTTGTAAATGCCATTCCCAATTTCAAAGGACCGGCTTCATAACCGGAAGAAGCCCCTCCGATATAGGTCATCCAATATTTATTTTTGTATTTCTCAAGCTCATAGCTTCCGCCCCATTCCATGTCCTGCAAAGCCAGAAAACCGCCACGCTGGTTGGTATCCCATGTACCATCGCGAAAAGAGAGTATCTTACCCAATGTTTTCCACTCAAGCAAATTTTCGCTGGTAGCCATCCATGTTTCATACCCACGCCCGTCTTTACCCGACTTTCCATTGTAGACCAGGTAAGTCATAAACCATTTACCATCTTTACGGAAAACGGTAGGGCAATCTATTTTATACCCGTTGGTCTGAGGAACCAACACCAATCCGAACTTATACGGTGTTTTTATTTGCTCATATATCTTCGCCATTTCTTCCTGAGTTACCTGTCGGGCAATCGTAACTCCGAAAGAGAAGAAGAAAGATATTATCAGTATGATTGATCTTATATTCATTTGTATATCATTTAATTTTTAACATCAAAGTCAAATGCGCCCTTTAGAACCCTTTTACCGGATATCTAAACTTTAGAGGCAGATGAATGCATATTTCATTAAATAAGTTATGGTTTTCCCCCTTAACCGGGAAAAACCATAACCAATATTGAATCTATCCGATAAATAGATCAATAGAACATCCAGTCCATTGTTTCTTCCGTCTCACCGGAAAGAGCAGCATTACGGTTTTTCACAGTTTCATGTGTAAACCCAAGCACCAATGCCAATCCTTTTTCCAACGTCAGTTTATGTTTTCCGGCCGGATAAGTAAATGTATGCACATTAGACATCGGCATCCCCTCGATACGTACAGAGTTCGTCAATTTCGGTTCTGCCTGCCCATAAATATTACCTAAAGCATTTGTTTCAAGAACAGGAACTTTCAGGAATTTAGACTGATCATCCCGGAAATATCCAACCAGAATATTTACGGTATCTTCCGTTTCAAATTCAACCGTTGTTCCTTCAGCACGCTGAATTTTACCTGTTAGCTGAATTGCTTTCATTCCTTCCAGCTCGGGAGCAATGGTATCCAATACAGAAGGGATGTCTGCAAACAAACTTGTACCTTTCTTCAGCACGATTGTCTTGCCCGGTTGATTCAGAATGCGAACAGATGCATCAGCCAACTTCGGAACAGTGGCAACTTCTGTACTCTGAGTAGATTTATTTTTCAATAATCCCAGATTTACCTGAAAATTAGCCAGTTCTTTTTCATAATGAGGCAATAATTCCTCCCATGTTTTATTTTTACCATCATCTCCGCCAATTGGCACACGACGTTGAGAAGTCTGCATACTGTTGGCATAATAATAAGTATCTTTTGTCAATTCAACCAGTTTACGGAAATGTTCAAGACTCTCTTCCATCAACGGAATGGCATTCTCAAGATCCTGAATATTTTTGCCGTATTGATAATCGAGTACCAGTTTTGCCGCTTGCACCTTCCGGTTAAAGAAATACGCAAACTCACGATAACAATGAATATCGTTTTGCAAGCGGATAAATTCATCTTTATTTTCTTTTACGCTTCCGGCTACGGCATCAATTGCCGCTACGGCTTTATCTCCATGCTCTACCACCTGGGCAACAATGTCCAGCGGCATTTCGCCTACATGCGGTTGTTTTAACCATTCACGCTCTACATATTCAATCAGTTTTTCGCCTTCCGGTCCGCAAGATTCATAAAATCCCGGATAGATCTTATATTTATACGGATTTACCAACTGACTCATAAACATCCCTAAAAGCAAGGTCTGTCTGTTACCTTCCGTAATACCAAACCGGCGCAATAGTTTCGGAGCAATCTCTCCTGTTTCTTCATAGGCAGCAAGAATATTTGCCGCTTTATCGCCACATCCGTACATCTCGCCCAAACGATTCGTCCAGTAATTCATCTCGTCATTACGGTCGCGGCGTGCAGCCCATGCATAACGGCCCCAGGCTTTGTACCATATCCAGTCACGGTCTAATTGTTTCTGGCGTTCGCCGTTCGGTAGTTTATCTGCCGTATAAGGCCAATCCCAATAAGAAGCCTGCGGATAAAGGTGTAATGCATTTGCACCGTGTACATCATGCATTGCGTTGACTACTTTCTGAATAAAATCAGGAGATCCGTAACGGAATGGCTCCAGGTTTGCCAGAATATGTACATTACTGATATGGATCGAACCCAAAGAGCTTAGATCTGTATGTATCTTAGTCCATGGCCCGCGTGGCTCATATGTTGTTAACGATTCACCGTTATACTTATGCATTGTATACAAGTTACTGTATGATTTTAAGGCTTCATCCATTACCTGTTTACAATCTGTATCATGCGCACGGACTAAAATTGGCGGTTCATCCGTACGGCCCAATTTCTGCAAGCCGTCTTTTACACCCGGAATGATTGTATTGCACATCCAGTCGACATCATCCTGGTAAGTATCCATTGCCTCACCCAAACAAACCAACAAACCGACATTCGGATATTTTTCAATAAAAGCAGCTACAGACTTCCGTGTATAATCAGCAATCAGCGGAGTAATCGGACGACTGCGATCCTGGGTTTTAATTCCGTAATGCTCTGCAAACGGTTTTGAAACAATGATATTATAGAACATCTGAATAACGAAAATACCCCGTTTATCAGCCTCTTCTGTTAAGAAAGAGAATATCTCTTCGTTTTTACGGAATGTTTCATCATCGACCTCTACGGCAAATGGATATTCTTCCAAACGTACCAATGAAGCAAAAGGATGTCCGTTCCACAAGTACAATGAGTTCATTTTATTGGCAACCAGCATATCCAGGTATTCAATCCACATCTCCCGGTCATAAAACCAAGGGAAATTTTCTTCTGTGTAAGGATATTCGTTTACCGTTCGCCCCTGAATGTAATATGGCTTTTGCACACCGATACAAGCACCGCGCAGCACCATTTCGGGAGCATCGACTTTTTCTTTTTGGAAATCAAGATTCTTCTGCTCTTTTACGTGATCAACCAAATCACCGCATCCATACAAAGCACCTGAACCATCTTTTCCGACAACAACTGTCAGATTTTTATTGGTAGCAATAAAAAAGCCTTCTTTTTTCAACGTATCGGGCAAAACAAAACCCTGCTCCTTTACGAATTGCAATCCGATCGAATCGGTTGACTCCAATACAATGATCGATTTCTCATTTGTATTAATTTCTTCCCATTTAAGATCTTTTACTTCATAACCTTCTTTCTGCAGATTCGAAGAAAGATACTCGGCTCCAAAAGCAACCCTTTTAGAAGCGTCAGGAGAAGTAATGACCGTAACCGACTGTTTTTGACACCCTACCAAAGAGAGAACAAAAAAACAGCAAGTCAATAATTTAGCATTTGTCATAGATGATATGTTCCGATTAAAAAATTGTTTTTGCATATATAAAGAAAGACGCCCGAAAGGCGGTTTTGTACTCATTCCGCTTTTCGGGCATCTTAAAAAAAGAGCTGTTTTTTTATCCTTATTCAACTATATGCTCTTGATTTGCCATCTTTTGCTGCACATCCGGCAAAGAAGTCCAGTCTTTACCTACATAATTTTTAGCAGCATCCACAAGAATCAACACACGATCATTACCTGAACTATAGGCTACATCGGGCTGAAACGTTGTCACTTTATTATCATATGCATCTATATATTCCAAATCACCGTTTTTAGGATTATACCACCATGCATTTTTCTTATTTCCAGAAATTTTAGTCAGGTCGATATCCATCGGAATCGCAGTATAATTATAGATCAACATATAATCGTTGCCACGGGTTGCAATCGCGCGGTCATAACGTGTCCCATTCTTACCTACAATCACGCTCTGATCCGGCACACGCTCGAAATACGGAAATGTAAGCATCAGGTTTTTCAGATATTTCGTCTGGCTAAAACCCGGATCTTTTAAAGCATCATACCAAGGCATTGTAGCACCATAAGCGCCACCTACACCCGGCTTGATCATTTGCATAACCGAATTGTTACCATACGTATGTCCAAACGCACCGGCAAACACAGACCAATAAGCATAACGACGACAATCGTAGTCTTTCCATAAGGTCTCATTCGGATTATGTAATCCATGAGGTATATTTTCATAGATCGGCTCCCCGTCAATTACCGGTTTCATCGGTTGTTTTGACATGCTGGCCTCAACGAAACGCCAGTTATCCTCTTCTGTATTCTCCTCAATCGGATAATCGCCATCACCAAAACGTTGGCCATACCGGCGATGTCCGGACTGGAACATATTGAAATCAAGCCACTCTGCATCGTTAAACCAGGTAGCAGAAGTTGTTCTACCACGCGGATGGAATGTCATCATATGGTCTGGATCTACCGCTTGTATTGATTTCGCCAGCGCTTCCCAAACTTCCGTTTTTTTATCTCCGCGTATATCACCACCGATAAACCAGATTACATTCGGATCATCTTTATAGCGCTCGCCTAGAAATTTACCATAAGCCTGAGCATCTTTCACGCTCACCAGGTCTTTACCTACCGGTGTACCCCAAACACAGACCATACCGATATAGATTCCTTTTGACGCGGCTGTTTTAATGATATAATCCATATGGTCCCAATACCCATACACACCTTTGCGGTCGATATTCTTGAAGTTAAAACCGTCTGTCATTGAATATTGTCCATAAATATTCATGGAAGGGATATTATTTAACGTCTGAACCTGCACAACATTATACCCTTGTTGCTTGCATTGCTCAAGATAATATTCCACCTCATCCCGGTTTAATCGCTGGGGCATTAGCCAGCCGGTTTCTCCTTGCCAGAAGAAAGGTGTCCCGTTTTTATGTTGCAAGTAGCGTCCTGACCCGTCAACTTGTAATTCGCCATTACTCCACGGAACATAAGTCTTCACTTTTTTCCCCTGAGCAACAGCATCAAATCCGAACGAGAATGCGATAGCGCCTACTAATCCGAGTATTTTTTTATTAACCATGCTATTTATTATTTTTTATTATTGACCATTTTTTCATATTCAATTGCCGCCAGAATAAATGATCCTGTCGATTTCGGATCATTTTCAATTACCGGCTCATTGATATAGTATTCGAAACTACCGTCACGGTAATTCTTATCGCCACCCAATCCTGCTACCGCGCAACAATTGGTAACGGTAATCGTGCCATTTGCTTCTTCTCGTATAAACTCACGTGTCAATCCCGCAAATGCCTTCTCCGTAGCTTCTCGATAAGAGGCCGGCAAATAACCATTATTGATTGATTTACTCAAGAAATACACAAATAAAGCCGTAGCCGACGACTCTTTATAATTTCCTTCACGGGCACCCTGATCTGTAACCTGATACCATACGCCCGACTCAGAATCCTGATAACGAAGAATTCCGTCCGCCAGTGTCTGAACAATCTGTATCACAGAATCGCGGCCAGCAGTATCTTTCGGAAGAAAATCGAGTACATCGACAAGAGACGCCGCGTACCAGCCGATACTCCTTGACCAGAAATTTGGTGAACAACCTGTTACTTTATCAGCCCATTTCTGATTTCCGGATTCATCCCATCCATGATAAAACAATCCGCTTTTCTCATCATATGTATGGCGGGCAATCAATTTTATCTGACTTACGGCTTCGGTAAACAATTCGGGTTTACCGAATGTCTGTCCATATTGAGCTAAGAAAGGAGAGGCCATATAAAGGCCATCCAGCCACATTTGATGCTCATACTTTAACTTATGCCAAAAGCCGCCTTCCGAAGTTCTCGGATGCACCTGCATCTGATTATAGAGGGTATCCATAGCGGCTTTGTAATTAGCCTGCCCGGTTTGCTCATATAAGTCGAACAAGATTTTACCCGGATTTATATTATCAATATTAAACGAGTTAAATTTATATGTCTTTATCGCCCCTTTTGCATTGATCAGGCTATCAGCATAAATCCGGGCATAATTAAAGTAAACCGAATCACCAGTATGTTTCCATTGCTCAAGCATACCTTTCACTACCAAACCATGAGTATATCCCCATCTTGGCACCTTAGCCTTTTCAATCATCCAGGGTTCCGGAAAACGAACCATTTCTGATTCGGCCATTCGCACAGACCATGCCTCTTGCTTTGTTTCTTTTGTTGAACAACAAGAACTAAAAACCAACAAACAACCGGCTGCAAACACAGTCTTCATTTTATTTAAGCGCATCTTTTTTATTTTCTATAGATTATATATTCTTTATTCGGCTTTGTATTCAGATCATAAACATACGTCTGCTTTAATTCGACCGGATTCAGCTTTGCTTTCTCTGATACAATCGGATCAGCAACCTGAGGCAACGCAAACAACGGATTCGGATTTGTTCCGCGCGCGGTTTTAATACCGGCTCCTTTCAATGGAGTTAATGAACGCAAACGGCAATTTCCTCCTTTATGCGATTTAACCGTTACTTTTTCAATCTGACCCTGTTGCCACTTAATATCGAGTTCGAAACCACCACGTGCGATTATTCCTTTTATTTCGCCCTCTTGCCATAAAGTCGGTAAAGCCGGCAACAAATAAATAAAACCGTCATAGCTCTGCATCAACATCTCTGCAATTCCGGCTGCGCAACCAAAGTTGCCATCAATTTGGAAAGGCGGGTGTGCATCAAAAAGATTAGGATAAGTACCTCCTTTTTTCTTTTCATTTCTGACCAGCGTCAACTGGTCTGTTATCAATTTATATGCATGATCGCCATCCAGAAGACGCGCCCATAAACAAACCTTCCAACCCATTGACCATCCGGTAGACGGATCGCCGCGATGTATCAGAGAAGTACGGGCGGCATCAAACAATTCGGGCGTACGATATGGAGAGATCTGATTACTCGGAAATAACCCATACAAATGTGAAACATGGCGATGTTTATCATCGGGGCTATCCCAGTCAAACATCCACTCTTGCAGCTGACCATGTTTACCGATCTGCATCGGCGCCATTTCTTTTAACCGACTTTTCAGACGAAAAGCAAACTCGCGGTCTCTGTTTAAAATTTCGGACGATGCTATCACACTATTCCAAAGATCGAAAATCAACTGATTATCCATCGTACATCCGGCAGCGGTAGTCGCTTTGCCATTACTTCCGGCATGCGTATTTTCGGGCGAATTAGAAGGGGCAACCACCAACCAGTTATTAACCGGTTCTTTTACCATGATCTCATCGAAAAAGACAGCCGACTCTTTTAATACAGGATAAATTGAATCAAGGAAATCACGATCGCCGGTATAGAGGTAATGCTCCCACAAATGCCGGCACAACC
>JAVWBH010000016.1:0-18399 GCA_036649595.1 Bacteroidales bacterium | reverse complement strand
TGTGTTCTTTCTTGTCCCATTATACAAAGTTGAGTTTTTTAGCTTAACTCATTGTTCCGCTAAAGTTAGCAACGCCAATCAGTTATTTACATAATATTTAGACAGACCTCTTAAAGGAAGCCCTTTGCCAGAGGTTTACCTATAATTTAATCTACTTCTACTTCTTTGATCTCATATTCTTCAATTTTTATGATTTTATTCAAATCAGCGACTAACTGTTCTATAAAGCTGATATCCTTTTTGTTTTTTAGAAGATCCTTAATATTAAACCAAATTCTTATTTCTCCCAATAACTCAGGTTCTGTGGCTATCGGTTTTATTCGTTTGTAGGCTTTTCTGCCTACCCTTTCCCACATAGGAGTAAATCTTTGATTTTCAATAACTCCATCGCATTTAATAAATGATAATTTTCGTTTAAAAAAAATGCACCTGCGGGATGACTTAACCCTCTAACAGGTTCGGAAATATCTTCCGGATTAAAAATTTTATTTATTGGTTCATAACCGTTGTATTTTTGGGGGCATAAGCAACCATTTTGATAATGAGCGATGAAATCAATAATTTTTTTTGCATTGTCAGTTTCAATAGTGATTGAATTTATAAAATCATGATATTCTTGAGGGCTAAAATCATCGTGTTCGCGCAAGAAAGAAACAATCCTTGGGTTACAAAAATCTTCTTTTGTTAATGCTCTTAAATAAATTACCTTTTTCATACTCTTTCTGTTTCAGATATACTCTTTTTTATTTTTGGGGTCCTAAATCACTCGATCATGGTATCCCAAATTCAGGCAGCTGAAGTTATATTTAATTTCACCCTCATATCGGTATGAGGAAGAGCCAAAGGTACATCACCTGCTTGCTTATGTTAAATATTTTAAACCTAAATATTTGATTATTCCGGGGGAGCATGCATTTTTTGTAAGGAAGGGTAATCGGAAAATTAAACTGAGATTAAACGGAATGAGCCCGATGCAATACCGGACTCATTAAGATATGAATTAATAATTAATTGTCTGACTTTAGCGATTCACTACATGAGTTATGGGAGTAAATCAGTTAAAGGCAAAGCCCGCATTTCGCGTGCATTTTCTATGTTATCTGCATAATTATCAGATAAACTGGCAGCAAATACGGCAATGTTTTCATTGTCAGGCAATATCAGCTCTTTCGCGCCTTTGGGCAGAGGCAGCATTACCTCATACATATAAGTAAAAGTATAGGCATCATTCCCTTTTCTGGAGTGTCTGTGTGATCCGACATAAGCCAGACGGGCATCCTTGATAAATGACTTGCTGAAATCATCATTACCCCACTGTCCGAAGAATCCCGAATAGTACGGAATCAGGGCGCTTGTGGTGTTCTGGTCAATTTTAAATTCCACCTGTTGATCCTGATCGGTCGCGGCCACCAGAAGATACACTTTGTCCATGTTTGCATCTTGTGGGAGCGGAATAACTTGTCCTTTGCATTTTACCACATTATTTTCCGTTAGTTCTCCCATTTCATACGTAACATTTCCGTTGGTGATCTGTTTGTCGATCAACTCGGCAGAGTAGGAGTTTCCGTCTTTGTCGAAAGACCCGGTATAATGAAACGGTTCTGCGGTAAATGCCTGATGGGTATACGGAAGTGAAATCGGGAGATTCCGGATAGCAGGTTGTACAGATTCTTGCTTTTTAAAACGGACTGAAATTGTTTTTGGTTTATAAGCCGTTGTTGATAAGAAAACCGTATTTCCTTCAAACGGAAGATTCCCTATTGGTTTCTCGACGCCGTTCAGTTCCTGAACAGCTTCGATTTCACGATTAAACGTCAGTTTCCCATCTGTCACCGGTTTGCCGAGTGTTTCATATAAACGTATTACCGTTAAATCGCTGTTCTCGGCTTTTTTGACAGACTTGACCACCAATTGCGGAGTAACAGATTCGATGAGCGCAATTTGACGCCCCTGTTTTCCTCTTTGCTTTGGAGCGAGATAGGTAAAGAGCGGGTTGTTAAGAGCATCTGCTTTTGCCGGGATGTCCGAAAGGAGCGGATCTTGCTGGTGTGAAACAATAGAGTATGTAAATGAATGGAGGCCGATGTCCTGTCTGTTCTGGTATGCATAGTTGTTTTTTGTTCCGGGTGTGTGTAACAGTGTTAATCGTAAGGTATTGTTGTTTGGCTTATCCCATCCGTATTTGCAGTCGTTCAGGATTGCAACTCCTGCAGTTCCGTCGGGAGAAGTGATATCAGCCCATTGTTGCGCATATACTTCATAGGCCGTCGGAGTATTGTTGCCTCTCTGAATGGTTCCGATGCCCAGATCATAGGTCGCTTTTTCATTTTCAAATGCAAATGGAAATTCTGCTTTCAGCAGGGCATTCGAACTTTTCCAGTCAACTTCATTTTTAATATCGATCCGGTCGTCTGTACTACCTTCTGTCATCCGGATATATTGAACAAAGTGAGAAGGGCCGAAAGAACGCTCAACTTTCAGAACACCGATATGCGGGCCCGAACATTCAACAGAGATCCGCACGTCCTGATCGACAGACCGGGCCGGCTGATCCATTGTCTTTTTCAAAATCTCCCATGCAGGCCAGTCATGCGACTGATTGTCTGTGAAAAGAGCCAGCCGAAAAGCTTTTCCGCTCTGTACAAGTTCTTTCTCTGTTCGCTTGTCAATCAAAGAAGCAATGTCGCCCTGCTCATTCAACGTCAGTTTATAAATACTGTTTTCTAACGACCGGTCTGATACCTTTACTCCGGCCATCTTATTGGTATTGTTTCCGAATCGAATATCATATACGCTACAACTCACGGGAGCTGTTTCTGTACTAAATGATAAAGACGCAATTCCGTTTTTATAGCCCGTTAGTTGGGCGGCAACCTCTTTTCCGTTTGCATCATACACACGGACACCTTTAGGCGCATTTTTGCAAGGAATATTTGCTTCTGCAACCTCTTTTCGTGTATGCGACAGCGGATTATATACGATAACCGGTATTCCGGCTACCCGGGTATCCATCGTGCGGGCAATATTTCCCACTCCCTGGCGGATTATATCGTTAAACCGGCTTTGTGCGATCAGTTCATCATTCCATGAATAAGTATATGCTTTGGGGATACTGGTTCCGGTAAGATCATCATGAAACTGGTGCCAGATGAATCTTTTCCAGGATTCATTCAGTACTGCTGTCGGATAAGGCGAACCGCACACCTGATTTGCCAGTACGGATATCCTTTCGGCTGCATCACCCAGTTGTTCATTTCGGCGGTTAAACTGCTTCATGGCGCTTTGCGAGGTATAACATCCGGTAGCATGAACATCCATTAATAACTCTCCGTCGAAAACAGGTAACTCGGGATGTTTATCAAAAGGGTAATAATCTTCAAAAATCTGGTCTGATCCGGCACTTATAATTTCTACCTTTCCTTTCCCTTCGATCCCTTTTTCCAGCGAAACAATTGATTTATGGGTGGGTGATCCGCCAATATCCCCCGTCCCATAATACCTGTAGGCTGTATTATTGATACTCTCTTTGGCTAAGTTGATCAATTCTTCATTATCACTGATATCTTCTCCGTGCCATTTGTGAGTATAATCTTTTGCATTCAGGGCAGCCATGATCCGGGAGCCGTCTACACCCTGCCATAACCCGATATTGAAAGGCACTTTCGACTCTCCGTAGAAAGGGCGTTGCCGCCATTGCAACTTTTGTGTAGAAAAACCGATCAGACCGGCATGTGCGGCAATTGTCGGTAAGGTATAGCCAAACCCGAAACAGTCTGGAAGAAAAATATCTTTTGCTGTTACCCCGAATTCCTTTTCGTAAAAATCTTGTCCCAGCAGGATATTTTTAAAAAAAGACTCCGGCGAGGGAATGTTCGGATCTGTCGCGTCCCAAGTGCTCCCTGTAACATGCCAGCGGCCCTGCCGGATGTATTCTTTCATTCGGGCGTATTCTTCCGGATAATATTCTTTCATCCAGTCATACTTTACACCCCCTTCGAAGTTGAATACATAATTCGGGTAATGGTCTAACAGCCACAGGTTGCGGACTAGTGTATTCTTTACATATTCATTGATTGAAGTTTGCACATCCCAATTCCATTGCGAATCGAAATGCGCGTTTGATACGACATATGCCTTATATTCTTTTTGCGCTGTAAGAACAGGCCAAAGACCGATAAGGCAACTCACCGTGAGTAGTCTTTTTTTCATGGATATAAAATTAAAAAAGGTTTATTGTAAAATCAGATAAACGAAATGCAGATACCTGACAGAGAGATGGATCAGATACCTGCATTTTATTTAATTGATACTATTTAGTAAGTCTATTTTTCCTTCTTTTACCAGTTTGACGATCAATTCGCCGAATAACGTGTTTTGCCAGGCAAACCATTCGCGGGTAAAATTGGACGGATCATTTTTGTGAAATGATTCATGCATAAAGCCTTTATCCGCATCCGTATTCATCAGCATTGTGATGCACGTTTTGATCTCTTCGTCATCCTGACTGGTAAACGCTTTCATCATAATACTCATCGGCCATACCATATCGTATCCGATGTGCGGGCCGCCGATCCCTTCGCCGGCTGTCCCTTTGAAGAAATAAGGATTGTCTTCACTCCAAACGAAATTACGGGTGTTTTGGTAAATCGGATCGTTAACATCCATATCTCCCAGATAAGGCATCGCTAATAAGCTTGGCACATTGGCGTCATCCATAAATATCTGATTGCCGAAGCCGTCTACCTCAAAGGCATAGATCTGTCCGTATTTCGGATGGTTGAAGGTGGCGTATTGGTCGATAGCCGTTTTTACTTCGGCAGAGAGGTCTGTGCATTGCTGTGCCAATGCATTGTCTTTGTTTACTTTTCTCAAAATTTCGGCAGCCTTGTTTAAGGAACTGATGGCGAAAAAATTCGACGGAATCAAAAACTGGTAGAACGTGGCATCGTCAGAAGGCCGGAAAGCGGATGCGATCAGTCCGACTGGCTTAACGGGATGTCCGAGTCCGTTATTCGACATCGTATCGAGTTGCCGTTCTGTTTTGCGCATGAATGAATAGGGGCCGTTACCATCTTTGCGCTGTTGTTCGCGAAAGGTCTGCAAGATATTTTTCATTGCTTTTTCCCATTCTTCGCCAAAGATAGAGTTATCTCCGGTGACTTTCCAATATTGATATGCCAGCCGGATCGGATAGCAAAGTGAGTCGATCTCCCATTTCCGTTCATGGAGTTCCGGTTTCATATCTGTTACGTCGGTCATCCATTCTCCTCCGGTCGGCCCGTCGTTAAAAGCATTGGCATACGGATCAATGTTGATACATTTTAATTGTCGTAAGATTGTTCCCCGAAGCATTTTACGTAAATTTTCATCCTTATTGGCCAATTGGAGATAAGGCCATACTTGTGCCCCCGAATCGCGTAGCCACATAGCATGTATATCGCCCGTATATACGAATGTGTCGTCATCGCCGTCTGTTGTGCGATAATGTACGGTAGTATCGAGCGTATTTGGATAGCAATTACTAAACATCCATGCCAACTTTCGGTTTTTTAATAGCTTGGTGATTCGGCTGATCTCTTTTTCTACAGCTTTCGATTCAAACAGACGATCTTGTTTCGACGGCCGCTGGCATGGATAGCCCGAAATATTCGTATTATCGCAAACGGCAATCAATTCGGATGCCGGCCCCGGGGCATGTGCAAAATAGCTGTTTTCAGCATACGTAAGCCCGGTGGCAGAGAGGATAGTCAGATATCCTCCTATCATCAGTCCTTTTTTATTTTTCATTTTCATTTGTATTTTCATTTTCATTGGATTAAAAGACAGGTATTATGATTGTACATTATTTGTTTGTCTGTACAGAAGCCAGACGTCCGAACATCTCGATCATGGCGGCTTGCGCCAACAAATTTTTCTTTTCGCCCTTTTTCTCCGGATTGAATCGCCCATTGTAAAGACCGTTTTCTTCGCGGATATATTTCCAGGCATAATCCAGGCTGTGTGAAAAATCAGACAGGTATTCAGGATTATGATCAATAGCGTTCAACTCGATAAAACCTCTCATCATCACGGCCGTAAACCAGATGTCCCCTTCTTTGAGCAAGCGGAAGTTTATTCCGTCATATTCATTTTTCGGATAGAAAAAATATTCAGAGGCTCCGTTGGCCGTCTGTCGGGCTTCTTCGAGATAACGTTCTTCTTTTGTGATCTTATGTAATAAGGCTCCTGCCTGAATCATCTGTCCGCTATTGTATGCATATTTGGTAGGATCTACTTTTCCATCTAAACGGATATTGTCGAAATATAAAAAATCGGTCGTATCTCTTAAGTTTTTCACGGTCCAGTCATATAATTCTTTTCCTTTATAGAAAAACGAACTGTCATTCGTTGCCAGGAATAATTTAAGTGCGAATACTGATCCCGGAGCATTTGAACAGGTATTCTTGGATGCCTTTTTCTGTTCGCACCAATAAATGCCTCCTCCTAATTGATCGTCCGTACCGCTTTCAATAAAATCCCAGATCTGTTTTGCCTTATGCAGATATTCCGGATTATGAGTCATCTCAAACAGATCTGTATAATCGATACCAATCCAGATATTATCATCGTAAAACCGGTCTGACTCGGGAGCTGAAACAATATAAGACGCATATGCGCCCGGATTCCTTTTCTGGTCGAAATATTCGTTTAGACCCGGTAGTACTTTCTTTTCGAGCAATCCTAGATAAAAAGAATCTTTCGTCGATTCATACAATGCATTCACGGCAGAGAAAGTACCCGAATAGGGCCACAAGTAAGAATATTGGTGTGGCAACTGGATCTGCTCCTGATCTGCCAGATAAGTTACTTTATGTTCTTCGTCGAAAGGGTATATCTCGCGTAATAAAGGAGTATTTGCTACGCCGAAATATTTATACAAAGAGTCGAGTGTTGTCGCTCCGCGGTTCTCTGCTTGTACTGTTTTTTTCGCGGGAGAGGAACAGCTAATAACTGTCAGCGATGAAAAAAGTAAAATACATGTCCGAAACTTCATAATATTTAATAGGTATTATAGGGTGATCTGTCTTGTGGGGTACGGCATATTCCGGGGGATATGCGCCCGCTTTTTTTACACATACAATAATACGTATATTTTAAAATTATAAAATAACTCATTTCGGTCTAAACTGTATTTTCAATCAGACATGTCTGATAATCTGATTTAATTGTCCGAAAAACGTATAAAATACCGACCCGACCTAGGGTTAAAAGGTGTATTTTTGCACTAAATCTTTAATACTAATACCATTTCGTACATGCAACTTTACTTCCCCCGATTACTTCTCGTGTGTGTGTGTTTGTTTTTTTCATTCTCTGACCTTTCTGCTTATAATCTTCGCCGGATCACCCATAAGGATGGATTGTCGAATAGTGCGATTCTCTCTATGACGCAAGATCCTGCCGGATATATGTGGTTCGGGTCATGTGACGGGCTGAACCGATATGACGGAATAAAAGCAAATGTCTTTAATACGAATAATGCGAACTATACTTTGTCTGGCAATCTCATTGAGAATATCATGGCGTTTGATGATGATCTTATTTGGGTTTTGACAAATTACGGCCTGAATCAGTTAAATCTGAAAACCCATGAAATCCGGTATTATAATAATTTTCGGGGTAACTTCTTTATGCAAAAAGGTGCGGGAGAAGATTTTTTTCTGATTAAAGAGGATAATGCAATTATGTATTATCACCCGGTATCCCGCGAGTTTAAGCGGGTCGAAGTGGGGCAGTTTCAGTTTGATCAGATATCGGATTTTGCCATAGACTCAAAAAACATAATCTGGCTTTTTCTGAAGGATGGAAGAGAACAGCATATCCGGTTTGAAAAAGATGTAAATCAGAATATCTATTTTACATTGATAAAAGAGGTACAGCATCCGTTTCGGATAAAGTTCGCCTCGCATGACGGGGATGAGGTATATTTGATTGATTCCGAGAATAAACTTTATAAGAAAAATCTCATTAATCAGAAACTGATAGCGATTAGTAATATATCGTCTGCATTGTCTTCGGTAGAAGATATCTCTTCCATAATAGAATATCATAATGATTTTTATATCGGGGTGAGAACAAAAGGTTTATTACGATTAAAACGTTCGTCCGATAATACGGAAATAATGTATATGCCCGAATGGATTGATATCAATGCCGGTGTGTTCTGTCTTTGTAAAGATCAGTATCAAGATCTATTCTGGATAGGGACAGACGGCAAGGGTGTATTTGTTTATTCGAATGACCCGTATTCTTTTCGGTCATATCAGTTTAATAAACTTTCGTATGATTTGGAAAAACCTGTCAGAAGTATTTTTTTAGATCATAAGAAAACATTATGGATCGGCACGAAGGGTGACGGGATATTGAAAGTGGATAATTTTGACGGAGAGCGGCAGCTTCACGATTCAGAATCATATCTGTTTACAACACGTAACAGTAACCTGAATAGTAATCTTATTTATGCCTTTGAAGCAAGCAGACATCCCATTTTATGGATTGGCAGTGAAGAGGGCCTGAATTTCTATTCTTATCAGTATGACCGGATCGAAAAGGCCGGGAGGGAGTTGCCCGATATCGATACAATCCGTTTCGTACATTCCGTTCATGAACTTAATGACTCCGTATTGTGGGTGGCGACAGTGGGAACGGGTATCTATAAAATAAACTATACGTATGCAAACGGCGGGATTAAAATACAAAAGTCGTCTCGCTACACGATTCAGAATAATGAACGGCAGGCAAACTATTTTTTTACTTTATATAAAGAAAATGACTCCCTGCTATGGCTCGGAAACAGGGGATACGGAGCGTTTCAGCTGAATACCGTTACCCAGCAACTGGAACAGAAGCCGATGAACAGTTATACAAACAGCCAGACACTGAATGATGTTTTTTCCATTATCAAGCAAGGAAATCAGTTGTGGATAGGTACCAGTTTCGGATTGGTAAAATATTTTTCGAACGATGAATTTCAGGTCTTCAATAAAGAGCACGGTTTTCCGAATAATACGATACACGGTATTCTTCCCGGCTCGGAGAATATGCTTTGGCTGAGTACGAATCAGGGGATAATTGCTTTCAATACGTTAGATAACAGCTTTCAGATCTATAACTCAATGGACGGACTGAAAACAACCGAATTCAGTGACGGCGCCTTCTTTAAAGATCCCGAAAGCGGAGTTTTATATTTTGGAGGAATTGACGGTTTGGTCGCAATACAGGAAAAAGCGGGGAATTTTCAGGTTCATCATCCGGATATCCATTTTAATGCGCTCAACATATATGGCGAAGAGAAAAATATTTATCAATATATCCGGGAGCAAGACAGCAAAGAAGTCCTGAATCTGAATTTTGATAATAACTTCTTTACAATCGGCTTTATCGCCATCGATTATGTGAAAGGGCAGAATTATCAATATGAATACCAATTGGAGGGGTATAATGATAAATGGATAAAACTGGCGAAGAATGAAGTTTCTTTCACCAATGTGAAACCGGGTAACTATACATTGCGCATCCGCTATCCGCAAGAGGGCGTAAACGAGGGTTTTATTGAAGATTCATTGCAGGTGTGTATTTTGCCGCCGTGGTATCTCAGCAGTACGGCTTATTGGATTTATTCTATTCTTATGTTAATGAGTTGCTTCTTATGTCGGTGGCTCATAGCTCGTTGGTACAGGCTTCGGCGGGAAGCTGAAATAGCGCGGATGAGTGAGAAACATAAAGAAGACCTTTATGAATCGAAACTCCGCTTTTTTACTAACATTACACATGAACTTTGTACTCCGCTGACATTAATATCGGGTCCTTGCGAAAAGTTACTTGAAAAGTCGCGGGGGCAGGGCGATATATACAAATACAGCTCTATTATAAAAGCGAATGTAGGCAAATTACATAACCTGATTCAGGATTTGATCGAATTCAGACGTGTTGAAACAGATCATAAACCGGTAAAGATCGTTTCTGCACCGGTCGGATGCCAGTTAAAGGAAATTGCCGAAGCTTTCTGTGACATGGCAGAAACCCGGAATATCCGGTATGAACTGAAAATCGACGAAGCGATGGTTTGGCAGACGGATGTCGATTGGTTTTCGAAGATCACGACCAACCTGATATCAAATGCATTTAAGTATACGACAGACTACGGCCATGTGTCGGTTTGTTTAAAAACAGAAGAAGACCGGCTGTTTTTATCTGTAGACAATACGGGAGCAGGGATTCCGCAAGATAAATTATCTGAAATATTCGACCGATATCAGATACTGGATCATTTTGAAGGGGACAGTATTCGGGGGATATCTTCCCGAAACGGGTTAGGATTAGCTATTTGCCATAGCTTTGTAAAGCTATTAAAAGGAGATATTTCCGTACAGAGTATTCCCGGAAAAGTCACCACGTTTATTGTGCGATTACCGTTGATGCCGGTTTCTGAACTACCGGAAGAGAAAGATGCGGTTGTTCGTCCGCCGGCTCATTTATCCGGGCCTGATGATCTGCCTGAAAAGGCTGCCGATGCGCCCTTTTTACCGGTAAAAATCATATCGTCCGATCAGAAAGCCCCGACCATTCTGATTGTCGATGACGGAAAAGATATTCTTGATTTTATAACAGATCTGTTTGCCGATAAATATAATATAATCGCAGTCAATGACTCGCGGGAGGTTATTGATATTTTGCAGAAGCTGAATGTAGATCTGATCATCATGGATGTGATGATGCCAAATATTGATGGGCTCAAGCTTACCCGACAAATAAAGAGAGACAAGCTGCATTCGCATATTCCATTGATATTATTATCGGCCGATAATCAAAATGAAAGTCGCAGTGCCGGTTTTGATGCCGGAGCCGATTTGTATATGACAAAGCCGTTTGACATAGACCATCTGACGAAGGTAGTCAGTCGTTATTTGTTACGGAACGACGAACTCAAAGAATATTATAATTCAAGCTTTAGTGCCTTTGTTATCAATAACGGAAAATATATTCATCAGGATGATAAGCTCTTTTTTGAAAAATTTATGGAGCTTATCGATCAGAATCTCGATAATTCGGAAATGTCAGTAGACTTTATCAGCGCTCAAATGGGCATGAGTTCGCGCCATCTGTACCGAAAAATAAAGACATTATCCGATACCTCACCATCGGATATCATAAAAGAGTATCGTTTGGAGCAGGTCCGAAAACTTCTTCTGACCACGACCCTTACAATCGACGAAATTATTTTTAAAACGGGATTTTCGAACAGGGGGAATTTTTTCAGGATCTTTTCTCAGAAATTCGGAGTTTCTCCCCGTAAATTCAGGCTCCAGCATACTCAGGAGGTAGATAAGGAAATGGCGTGATAGAATATCATTTTCAGATTCCGTCTCCTTGAATCTGATTAAAATACCCGGGCGGAGCCGATAAAGCAGCTCCGCCCGGCAGTTGCCAATATCCCTGAAAGAAGATATAAAAAGGCGTAATGGTAAAAGGCTTGTTTAATCGATCTGGAATTCAGCGAGATAAATCACTCCGTAGAAATGACTAATTCTTTCCCCTCTTGCAAATCTGAATGAGAAATGAAATAATCGGTTAGCTTCTTATCGCCATAGGTAATGCTATTGATTTTTTCGCCCGATCCTTTGCGAACGACAGAGAAATCCTTCCCATTGAGATTGAAAACAACTTTTTCGAATAATGGAACGGAAACAATGTATTCCGGGTCGGCGGGCGAATAAGTATATAACCCGATCGCATTCAGAACGAACCAAGACGACATTTCGCCTGCATCATCCATCCCGGCATATGCCAGTTTTTCGGGTCCCATTCGATAGAATTCATTCATGATTTTATTCAATATCCGCTGACATTTTTCCTGTTGATCAATAAAATAATAAAGATATGGAGTACTATGTCCCGGCTGATTACCATGACAATATTGCCCGATGAACGCGGTCATATTATGGGCTTCATAATTTTTCCATGGGATGGTGAATAAAGAGTCCAGTTTTAGGCCGAAAGCTTCTTTGCTCGGGTATAATGCGATGAATCCTTTTGGATCATGAGGTGCGAAAAAAGTAGATTGCCAGCCATTTGCTTCACGATACATATACTCGTAATATGGAAATTCCGGGTCGAACGGCGTAACCCATTCTCCGTTTTCCAATCGGCCCCGCATGAGTTGAGTGGTCGTATCGAAAAGATGTTTATAACTGTCTGTACGGTCCATCAGTTTTTCATAATTCTCGTTATCCTCAAGAGCTTTTGCCAGAAGAGCAGTGGCGTAATCGTCATAAGCATATTCTTGTGTTTTCGTTACCCCTGCTTTTGCCACGGTTTCTATTTTGGGGTCTTTTACATCCATTTCGGAAATCCATCCCCTTTCGATGTATTCTCTGATATGCGGCCTGCCATCCTTGCCTTCTGCAAACGCATTATTCAAAAGCAGATCATATGTTTTTCGGATATCAAAGTCCTGAATTCCGCGCAGATAACTGCCGGCAACAAATACCGAAGCATGGTCGCCATGGAAGAACGTTGGCATGAATCCGCGGCATTCTCCTCTGTCGGTGACTGATTTTATGACGTCTGACGCCACGTCGGGAGAGATCATCCCCAATAAGATCAGTTTATTGCGATAGTCGTCCCAAAAGGAGGGATCACTATAGTAACGAAACCCCTTATTTACAACATTCCCGTTTGCATCGACAAACTCCCCGTTAACATCGCTTAAAAGCAGAGGCCACAGAAATGCGCGGTAAAATGTAGAATAGAAGGTTTCTTTTTGTTCTTCGGTACCTCCCGAAACCTGAATTTTAGACAATAATGCATCCCAAGTATGAGAAGCCTTGCTTTTTACTTGCTCAAAGTTGTCGGCAAGGATTTCGGCCTCAAGATTCTTTTTGGCATTCTCAATACTTACATATGAAAAACCGATTTTTACTTCTAGCGGGTCTTCTGTATTTTTATTGTCCAGGAAGTTTACGATACTGACTTCCGTATCTCCTCCTTTTATCTGTTCGATATTCTGGATAGCATGATTTGCGACTGCATAGAAATAAAATGTCGGGCCGGTTTGTTGATAACCTGTGAATATCTTATCGGCCGCCTTTTCTATTTTCCAGTCTCTTACATGTTCATTCGATTTAGCGAGGTCTGCCAGTAGTTTTTTTTCGCCACCTTTCGTATAAGTGTACTTGTGGTAAGCACATCTCAAAGAGGATGTTACTTCTGCATTGATACCGTACTTTTCAAGGTATACCTGATAATATCCGGGTGAGGCCGATTCCTTGTCATGGCTATATGATGAATAATAGCTCTGAGGATTAACATTGCCGGTTACGCCGATAAAAGGAGCATAACACAAATTCCAGTGCCCCTTGCTGGTATGGGCAAAAGCATGGATTATGGTATCTTCATACTGGTATCCCGAGCCGCTACGCCACATTGTTACGGGCGTTACCTGTACCATTGCGTTTGGCAACGATGCTCCCGGATATGCTTCTGCACCCCAGGCCCGACGGGTGGGTGTATAGCCCAGATTAAGACTATCCCATAAAGTGGTTGTTCCTATAAACGGATTAACATAACCGGTTATTCTTTTTTCTGAGGAAACAGAGCACCCGATTATCAGGGCAGAGAAAACAATTAATAATAGGAGGTTAATTTTTTTCATGTCAAATCAGATTTATTTTAAGGCCTTTGTAAATAACACATATCCACAAGGATATGCTTTACTTAATCACAGAGATAAAATCCCACTATTTGTACTGAGTAAAATAGTGGGATCATCTTTTGAAATCAACAATGTTATTTCATTCTTTCATAATAGGCACGGGCTTCAATTAAAGTACATCCGCTTACCTGAGCGTTTAGTTCCGTACTAAGACCCGGTGCTGAAGTCCAGTTTGAATTAAATAAAATATCGTTTTTTCGAACTCCTCTGCGCCACAATACTTCTGCATTATTATTGAAGAAAGTATAGAATTTCTTCTTATAAATAGGATCCAGATCTTTTTCAAGGATCAACTCAACAAAATAGCGCATGAATATTCCCTTAAAGAGAGCTCCGTCGCCGTTTCCTTCATCGCGTAAAACATTGTTTCCGGTGTCAATCATCGAAGAGTTGCTGATACAGAAATTTGCTGCTTTACGGGCGTCATTGAGATATGTTTTATCATTCGTGAGTTTATAAAGCTCATGGGCCGCTCCAATAAAAGTTCCTTGATTATAGCTTAATGAGAATTTGCCGATTTCTCCTGTTTGACCATTGATATTGTCATAAACAGCGCCGGTGGCCATATTAAAAAGATGCTCTTTTTCCCATTCATAGATTTCAATGGCTCTTTTTTTATCATCCTCATTCTTCGTGATCTTATATAACCGACTGGCTAAAATGCTGGCAGGGCCATTTGAGCAGGCATTTTTACTCCAAGGCTGATCGTTTTTCCATGCAATTCCTCCGAAGGCATATTCATCATTCCATTGCGCGTTGATATATCCCCATAGTTCTTGGGCTGTTTCAAGGTATTTCGTATCATCGGTAACCTCATACAAGCGCAGCATGGTTAATGCGATCCATTCCATATCGTCATTAAATTCATTCCAATAGCGATTGCCATTTTTTTGCTTAATACCGGTGTACCATTGATCAAAAAGTGCACTGTAATTTGAATCTTTCGTGCGGATAAAAGCGTCAATAAGAACATCCATGGCATGAGCCTGTGGCCAATATCCCCAACTTAAAGATGATTCATCACTGCCATTATTGAAATAATGAGCAGTCGGATTCCAAAAACGATTTTGTAGTGTGACCGACGAACTGTCTGCTACCTCATTCCAATGAATAGGATACAATCCTTTCCCATACATATATTCATCTTCTATATTTTCACAAGAATAGAATAAGCAGGTTGTGGCTATTAATATATAGATACATAAATTCTTCATAAAATCAGGGATTATAGTTTTTCAATCAAATGCGTATAGGGTTGATCCGCTGTAAGAAGTACGGTTGCTTTGACTTTTGCATTATCCATTTCTCCTGCAAATTTCCATTTATTATCCCATTGGTTTACAGGAGTCGGTTTCATATAGAAATATTCAGGCGTTCCTGTCGGACGGCTGTCCAGTCCGTCTTGCTTTGGCCCCCAATGTGTTTTATCAGCCCCGTTGTATTCCATTTCGAATTTATATCGTTCGTCGCGACCCCAACTTTCCTGATGGAATACCACATCTCCTTCGCCGCTCCAGATGCCTTTACCCTGGTAAGACATATTAATTGTAACCTTGTTGTCCGGGCAGAAAAACAATCCGAAATTTGTTACCTCGTTCAATGTGATTGTAGCTAAGTTAAAGTCGAGGTTGATTTTATAGATTCCTGATTTTTCTACCAATACTTCATCCTGGCTTTCAATAATTTTTTTGTCCTTGATAATAAAATGGCGAGCTTCCTGGCTTTTATTATCGATAAATGAATATGACTTACCGGCTTCCAACCGGGTGAAGATTTCAAATTCGCCTTTTACAGGAGAAGAACAGGCAATTGCCGCAGATACGTCTGTACCGGCTTCACTTCCTTCTCCGGTAATGTATAATTGGTCGGGTAATACTTCAAATCCGACTAAACGGGTTAAGCTCAGCGATCTCGATTCGAGTGCGAGTACTTCATTTAGTCCGCGAGAGGCAACTACGCTCCAAATCAAAGTTCCGGTATCTCCGGCTCCGATCCCGGCCAGTCCCCAGATATTATTCAATATTTTATGTGAAATGGAGGCATAATTTCTGAATCCCATATTATCGGCCGGTACCCGGTAAATCGGGTTTGAGAAGTTGCCTCCTTCTTTATCAAAAACAACTTCATAGAGAGGCGACCCGCTATCTTCTGTTTTCGAGGCTTCCCATTCGAAAAAAAGCGATGCCGTAGTAGATGCCAGTAGCTGTATCTGCTTCCCTTCTGCAGGGGTATACAATTTTTTTACAGGCGTAACCTTAACATCTTTGAAGTTCATGTCTTCTGTACATGAAAATAGCGAAAGCAAGCTTGTTATAAGCAGAAGAGTTCTAATTATAATTGATTTCATTTGTATAGTATTTAATTTTTTACATTAAAGTCAAATGCGCCATTTATAGACCTTTAGTCGGTTTTTTCAACTTTAGGTGAGTGATGGCGATTTCATTTGTATATTGTTAGAATGATAGGTAAATGAAAAATTAATTCGCATACCCAGGGTTGTTGGGACGCAGATTTTCATTTAAGTCACTTTGAGATTGAGGTACTGACCATAGGTAATCTCTTGTTTCTAAGAATCTGCGATTGTCTAACCGAATGTGTTCCGAGTTTGAATTTGCAAATTTCGCTCCATAAATATATCCGTTCAGATACTCACTTCCGGCTTTCCATCGCTTGATATCGAACCACCGTAACCCTTCGAGAGCTAATTCGCATCTGCGCTCATTCCGTATGATTTGCCTCATCTCTTCGCTGGATTTGTTTGCCGGAAAATCGAGAGCCGTATTTGCCGTAAATCCGGCACGTTCACGAATCGGACGAATTGTTTTGTTCCATATTTCAGCGTTCATTCTGTTTAGCTCCAGGTTTGCTTCCGCATACATTAGCAGAATATCAGCATATCGCATCATAATAATGTTAAGAGATGAGTTTAAGCTGGATTCATGTTTCGGATCGAAATATTTACGTACATAATATCCTGTAGGGCTCTGGTTTGAATTTGGTCCTGAATATACGTCATCCGGTATTTTTGATCCCGGCTTGATTTGGATCACCTTTCCGACAGATCCGTCAGCAACATTTTCGCTCCATCGATATCCATCGTAAACAATGGTTGACGTAAGGCGGGGATCTCTGTTTTCATACGGGTTATTTTCGTCATATTCCGAATCTTCGTGAATGGATTTTCCATTTATAGTCAGATAGCTGTCTACTAACGATTGCAGTGGGGCGCGGGCATTTAACCGGGCTCCTGCAGAAAGAGGCGCCATGTCATACATTTCTCCCCATAAACGTACGCTCGGAGCGTACCCGCAATCCAGAATCACCTCTTCATTATATTCATTTTCTTGCAGAAATAATCCCGGATAGCTTGGGAATAGTGCATATGTTCCATATCCGGAAGTATTATCCATAAGATGGCTGCAATATTCGATCACTTTTTCCCAATTGTTATCATATAAATATATTCTTGCCTGCAAGGCGCATACAGCACCTTTTGTGATCTTGCCTCTTTCAGATTTGGCTAACTGATCTCTTGATGGTAACTGGTTGATAATCTCATTCAGTTCTTTATGAATAAAATCAATCACGATTTCCCGATTGGTTCGATTGATCGTCTTGGCTTCTTCCAATGAAATATCCTGTGTGAAGAAAGGTACATCTCCATATTCATTGGTCAGGCGGAAATAAAGATATGCCCGGATAAAGCGAATTTCGGCAATCATTCTGGCTCTCACCTGCTCAGACATATTATTGACAAGATGTACTTTTTCCAGAAAAATATGGCAAGTCTTAATTCCTCCGTATAAATCTTTCCATTGGTTTGCAAATAAACCTAAGGCTGGAGTTGCAAGACCGTTACGAATCATCCGTTGGTCTGTATTTCCACGGCCTTCCATCAGGTTGTCGCTCAGACATTCGTCGGCCCACATCGTTCCGGCGCTATACATCTGGTTATACCCCATATTTACAATCCGCTGAGCTTTCTCTTGTGAAGTCCAGTAGTTGTTGTCTGTAAACTTATTCGTGGGAGCATTCTCCATATCATTACAACTGCACAGGCAGACTGTACTAAAGAATGTGACGATGAGATGGATATATCGAATTTTTTTCATACAAGTAGTTCTTTTAAAACGCATAAATACGGTATTATTTTATAAGACAATAAGTCTTTATTTTTAGTGTATTAGAATTCTATATCAATACCAAAGCCGTAATATTTCAGGGCGGGATAATTTCGGCCGCTATTCGCACCACCTGAAGTCATGTTAGAACCAAATTCAGAAGATTCGGGATCGATAAATGAATTCTTGCTAAAGGTTAACAGGTTTTGACCATTCAGATAAAACCGGCATTTTTCCATACCCACCTTTTTTGCGATATTTTGTGGAAGCATATATCCCAATGTGATATTCTTTAAACGCAGATATTTACCGTCGAACAAGAACAAATCAGAACCGTTGCGATAATTATTAGAATTGGATGAAGACCCGATAGCCGACAGACGAGGCCATTTCGAAGAAGTATTCGTCGGCGTCCAGAAGTCAAGCTGATGTCTGTATATTACGTAAGAATAATTCGAATGATACGGTTCAACCAGCTCCCCGCGAATCATCATATCTCTTTTTCCGACCCCTTGTGCAAAGACC
>JAVWBH010000015.1:0-18631 GCA_036649595.1 Bacteroidales bacterium | reverse complement strand
TTTATGTGCTGAAACTGCCCACATTCTAATGGACGAATGCGGGTCGCCATGCCGCATGACGGGCTGCCAGCTGCGGCCGATTGTTACACCTGCCGGCAAATTGACACCCGAATTAATAAAGCCTTATCTCCAGGGATTTGGCGATCATCATCATTCGCAGCCGAAGGCTATTTACCTATCGCAGTGTACTGAGATGGGTACTGTTTATACTGTCGGCGAGCTAAAGGCAATTACGGATCTGGCACATCAGCATAATATGTTCGTGCATATGGACGGAGCGCGTATCGCCAATGCTGCCGCTTTTCTGAATAGCTCGCTAAAGGAGATTACAACCGACTGCGGAATTGATATTCTGAGTTTCGGAGGTACGAAAAATGGGATGATGATGGGCGAATGTGTTGTAATTCTTAATCCGGAATTAACCGGTGAGGCTCGTTTTATTCGGAAGCAGTCGGCCCAGCTTGCGTCTAAAATGCGTTTCCTGTCTTGTCAGTTTACCGCTTATTTTGAAAATCAACTTTGGCTGACGAATGCCCGGCATGCAAACCAGATGGCTCAGCGTATCTATCAGGCATTGAGTTGTTATCCCGAAATTACATTTCTGGATGCCGTAGAATCGAACGTGATGTTTCTTCGGATGCCGGCTGCCTGGGCCCGGGAATTACGCAAAGACTACTTCTTTTATTTTCTGAATGAGGAACAGGGAGAGCTTCGGTTGGTTACGTCGTTCGATTCTACGGTTGAGGATGTAGACGGATTGATTGCAAAAGTGGGTGAATTAGCTACTCAACATATTTGTAACCTAACTGATTAATCACACCAATCACCTTTTCATCTTTAACGGTTCCTGCAACATAAGCGATACCTTTGCCGAGGTTTACATCTACCGAGTCAATTTTAAGTGAGTTATGGCGATTCCATAAATGTTGTTTCATCCAAATGTAGAAATATTTATCAGATAACTATCTGCTTTCGAACCTGCAGTTTTGTTATTATCTTTGTGCCTCAATTTCGAATGAATTAATATACAACGCGATAAGATGGAAAAGAAATTCAAAAGAACACTTGTTACCACCGCATTGCCTTATGCAAATGGTCCGGTACACATCGGTCATCTGGCAGGGGTCTATGTGCCGGCTGATATTTATACACGTTATCTTCGCCTGAAAGGGGAAGAAGTGGTAATGATCGGGGGATCGGATGAACACGGGGTGCCTATTACGATCAAGGCTAAGGCTGAGGGGATTACACCACAGGATGTAGTAGACCGTTATCATACAATCATCAAAGATTCATTCGAAGAGTTCGGTATTACATTCGATGTGTATTCTCGTACTTCTTCTGAAACTCATCATAAAACGGCTTCTGATTTTTTCCGTAAATTATACGATAAAGGAGAATTTATCGAGAAGACTTCCGAACAATATTACGATGCAGAGGCAAATCAGTTTCTTGCCGACCGCTATATTACGGGTACTTGTCCGCATTGTGGAAATGAGCGTGCTTACGGCGACCAATGTGAGGCTTGCGGTACTTCATTGAATGCCACAGACCTGATCAATCCGAAATCGGCCATTACAGGAAATACTCCTGTTTTACGCGAAACCAAACACTGGTATCTGCCATTGGATAAGCATGAGCCTTTTTTGCGTGAATGGATCCTTGAAAACCACAAAGAATGGAAACCGAATGTATACGGGCAGTGTAAATCATGGCTCGATATGGGATTACAGCCACGTGCGGTAAGCCGCGATTTGGAATGGGGTGTGCCGGTTCCGGTTGAGGGTGCTGAAGGTAAAGTTCTTTACGTATGGTTTGATGCTCCGATCGGTTATATCTCTAATACGATTGAACTATTCCCTGATACTTGGGAGCAATGGTGGAAGTCGGAAGATACCAAACTGGTGCATTTTATCGGAAAAGATAATATCGTATTCCATTGTATCGTATTCCCGGCAATGCTAAAAGCAGACGGAAGTTATATTTTGCCTGAAAATGTACCTGCAAACGAATTCCTTAATTTGGAAGGAGATAAAATCTCTACGTCCCGTAACTGGGCAGTTTGGTTGCATGAATATTTGAAAGAATTTCCGGGCAAACAAGATGTGTTACGTTATGTGTTGACTGCAAATGCGCCTGAAACAAAAGACAACGACTTTACATGGAAGGATTTCCAGGCACGCAATAATAACGAGCTGGTTGCCATCTTAGGTAATTTCGTAAACCGTGCCATGGTATTGACTCATAAATATTTTGACGGGAAAGTTCCTGCTGCAGGCGAACTGACCGAATATGATAAACAGACACTGGCTGATTTCGGAAATGTAAAAGCAGAGGTTGAGAAGTATCTTGATCAGTATCGTTTCCGCGATGCATTGAAAGAGGCGATGAACCTGGCTCGTATAGGAAACAAATATCTTGCCGATATGGAGCCATGGAAACTGGCAAAAACGGATATGGAACGTGTTGCGACCATTATGAATCTGTCATTGCAAATCGTTGCTAATCTGGGGATTGCTTTTGAACCGTTCTTGCCTTTCTCTGCAAAGAAAATGCGTGATTTCGTAGCATTAGATCATTGTAACTGGGATGAACTGGGGCGTACTACTTTACTTGCCGAAGGTACACAGTTAGCGCCGGCTTCTTTGCTGTTTGAAAAGATCGAAGATGCAGAGGTTGAGGCTCAGGTACAAAAATTGTTGGATACCAAGAAGGCGAATGAATTAAATTCATATAAGCCGGCTCCGGTGAAAGAGGATACCTCTTTCGATGATTTCATGAAAATGGATATCCGCGTCGGTACGGTACTCGAATGTGCCAAAGTACCGAAGGCCGATAAACTGCTTCAGTTCCGGATTGATGACGGAATGGGCGGGCGTACAATCGTATCGGGTATTGCTAAATATTACAATCCGGAAGATCTGGTAGGCAAGCAGGTTTGCTTTATTGCTAACTTCCCGCCGCGTAAACTGAAAGGAATCGAATCGCAGGGTATGATCCTTTCTGCCGAAGATGCGGATGGCCGTTTGGTAATCATATCTCCGTCTGATCTTGTTAAGTCGGGTGTTTCGGTAGGATAACCCTAACGATTTATAATAACTGCTAAAGGGCAGCTTAAATGAAATATTTAGGCTGCCCTTTTTTGTGTTTATCGGGTAGGGAGGCATAAATAATAATAAAACCTATTTTATTTTATATATTTGAATAGAATTCGAATAAAACTGATACAGATGAAGAAGGTTGTTTTCATTGGGTTGGGATACATTGGCCTTCCAACTGCAGCCGTAGCTGCTAATCATGGCTACGAAGTGGTGGGAGTGGATGTGAATCCGATGGTGGTTGATACGATCAACCAGGGCAGAATCCATATTGTAGAACCCGATCTAGACCAGGTCGTTAAAGAGGCGGTGCAGAATGGCCATTTGCGGGCAGTATTGAAACCTGAGCCGGCAGATGCTTTTTTCATCGTGGTACCTACACCCTTTAAACAGAATCATCGGGCAGATATCACGTATGTTGAGTCTGCAACCCGCTCTGTGATCCCTTTTCTTAAAGAAGGAGATCTGTTTGTTATAGAATCGACCTCGCCCGTGCTGACTACGGAGCGTATGGCGGAAATCATCTTTAAAGAACGTCCCGAACTAAGGGATAAAATATATATCGCTTATTGTCCGGAACGCGTGTTGCCCGGAAATACCTTGTATGAGTTGGTGCACAATGACCGTGTCATCGGCGGGATAAATCAGGCTTCGACCGAAAAGGCCATTCAATTTTATTCTGCTTTTGTGAAAGGGCAATTGCATCCGACGAATGCCCGTACAGCCGAGATGTGCAAACTGACGGAAAATTCATCACGCGATTCTCAGATTGCTTTTGCTAATGAACTTTCGATGATTTGCGATAAGGCCGGTGTGAATGTATGGGAGTTGATCGGATTGGCCAACAAACATCCCCGTGTAAATATTCTTCAGCCCGGGTGTGGTGTGGGCGGACATTGTATTGCCGTTGATCCATGGTTTATTGTTTCTGATTATCCGGAACAGGCTCAACTGATAAAGAGGGCTCGTGAAACGAATGATTATAAAGCCGACTGGTGTGCGAACCGGGTCTTGGAAGCTTGTCAGCAGTTTGTTGAAAAGTATGACCGTGAACCTGTCGTAGCTTGTATGGGGCTTGCCTTCAAACCGGATATTGATGACCTACGGGAATCTCCTGCCAAATATATTGCAACGCGTATCATATCTGAATCCCGGGCGGAAATTTTGGTCGTAGAGCCTAATATCCGAACCCATTCCAGTTTCAATCTCACTGATTACCGGGAGGCTTATAACAAAGCGGATATTGTTGTGTGGCTGGTGCGTCATACTCCATTTGTTACGTTGCCTCGTGAGGAGGGAAAAATCGAACTCGATTTCTGCGGGGTAAGAAAATAAAAACAATTAAGAGAGATGAGAAAAAAAATATTGCTGGTGTTTGGTACACGGCCGGAAGCTATAAAAATGGCTCCCCTTGTCAAGGCATTTCAGGCTGATACATCCCACTTCGAAACCAGGGTGTGTGTTACGGCTCAGCACCGTCAGATGCTGGATCAGGTACTCGAAGTATTTGAGATCACCCCCGAATATGATCTGAATATTATGGCTCCCGGACAAGATCTGTATGATATTACCTCGCGGGTATTGCTTGGGCTACGTGATGTTCTAAAGGATTTTGCGCCCGATGTGGTGCTGGTGCACGGTGACACTACGACTTCGATGGCGGCGGCACTGGCTGCTTTTTATCAGCAAATCAAAGTCGCGCATGTTGAAGCCGGGCTGCGTACCTACGATATGCTTTCGCCATGGCCGGAAGAGATGAATCGCCAGGTAACCGACCGAATCTGTCATTACTACTTTGCCCCGACAGAACAATCGCGCGATAATCTGTTGCGTGAGCATATTGATCCGGATCGGATCTGTATTACCGGTAATACGGTGATTGACGCATTATTCATGGCGGTGGATATTATACGATGCAAACCGGGCAAACAGGATGAGCTTCATGAGGAGTTGAAAGAGAAAGGCTATGTGGTGGGCGACCGGGATTATATTTTGGTGACAGGGCATCGCCGGGAAAACTTCGGCGAGGGATTCTTACATATTTGTCAGGCAATTCGCCGGCTCGCGGCAGAACACCCGAATTTGGATATCGTTTATCCGGTACATCTGAATCCGAATGTGCAGCAACCGGTTTATGAGATGCTCTCGGATCTTGCAAATGTATATCTGATCTCCCCACTTGATTATTTACCTTTTATTTATGCTATGCAGCATAGCCGTTTGCTATTGACCGATAGTGGTGGTGTACAGGAAGAGGCACCTTCACTCGGGAAGCCGGTATTGGTCATGCGCGATACGACAGAGCGCCCCGAAGCGGTTGCGGCAGGAACCGTACGTTTAGTGGGGACTGACCCTACCAAGATCGTAGCTGAGGTAAATGAATTGTTGACGAATAAGGATCTTTACCATACGATGTCGGGAACTCATAATCCGTATGGCGACGGGAGAGCTTGCGAGCGCATTCTCGAAGCCCTCCGCCCCTGATTATTCTTGCCGTAAGATTGAACGAAAAGCCTTCAGGTAGTTTTCGCTTACCGTTTCGAGGTTTATCTTTTCTGATATAATACGTTGCGACTCTTTTTTCATCTCCATACTTAGTTCGGGGGATGCAAAAAGGGTCGTAATTTTTTCAGCAAGGCTGCCTGCATCTCCCTCTTTAAAGAAAAATCCGTTTTTACCTTCTGTTACCAGATCTTTCTCTGTACCGTCGCATATCGAACAGATAACGGGCATGCCGTAGGTCATTGCATCATTGATAGAAAGTCCGCCCATCCCGGCCAGTACATATACTGTTGATTCATGCATGTAAGCTCCCAATTCCTGGGGATTGTATACACTCCCCACAAAGTGAACCTTATCCGATAGTGCCGCCCGGGTAGCCTGCTGGCGCAGATTTTCCAACTCGGGACCATCGCCGACTACAACCAGCTCTGCGTCCGGAAAGCGGGTCAGCACATCCGGCAGCGCTTCAATCAGCAGGTCGACCCGTTTCCATTTAACCAATCGCCCGATATGCAGGATTCGATGTTTCGAAGGGGGTAAAAGAGGCGGATTTAGCTCCACAGATTTCCTTTCGTGTATCAGTGCTTCGGTATCTGTAGCATTGAATGTAACATGAATCTGTTTGTCTTTGATACCATAAGAGGGCAGGATATCATGGGCTACTGTTGAATAGCAAATTGCACCTGCCGCTTTTGAATAACAATACCGACGAATCCACATGGTCATGAATTGACGTATATAAAACCCCACTCCTTTGCTTAAGCAACGCATATTTTCATCGATCATAGGGTGTTGAGCAAAATAACTCCGGATCTTACCAAAGGGTGGTGTTTGAAACGGAATTTCGCGAATGGCCACTTTTGTATTACATTCTTTGAGGGCTTTATGCAGATCGGGTTGAAAAAATAGCTGAAGGAAATAGGGCCAGCCAATCATTAAGAGATCCGGCTTTTGGGCCCGGATGATTGCTGGTAACTCCGGAAAACCGGCTTTCCCGTAAAACTGCTTTTTTTCCGGACTATTGATTTTTACATATTGTCCGCCTTCAACCAGTTGAACTCCTTTACCGATGGTGGTATTTCCTTTTTGAGGAGTAACAGTTACGATATCGATACCTTTCGATTGTATTTTTGTGAGCAGAGCATCCAGATAATGGGGTATTCCGCCAAATGTGCAGAGAACTTTCATTTGTTATGTAACCTAATTTTTAACACCGATGTCAAATGCGCCTTTTATATACCTTTTGTCGGGTATCTCAACTTTAGGTGAGTTATGGCGATTTCATTGGGTGAATATTTTTTTCAACAGATCGGAAAACTCTTTTCCAAAAGCTTCCCAACTATGATTATTCAGAAAACGAATATACTGCTCCCGGTCTATTTTTCCATCATTTCGGGCAATAATACCCGGAATTTCGTCGAACGATTTGAAGGTGAATACTTTCAAATCCGGATTATCGGCATAATCTCTGAATGATCCGGTATCCGGTCCGATCACCTTGGCCCCGAACGAAAGCGAGTCCATCAGAATACCTGAACTCAAAATTGAGTCGGGAGCATACGGTACCAATACGAACCTCGCTTTCCGGATCTCTTTGTTTAACTCTTCAAACCGGATTGTTTTGTCTTCCAGAGATATATATTCGTTTTGTTGTTTTCGTATATCTTTCAGCAATTCCGGGGAACTACATTTTCCAATGATTTTCGTCTTTAGGTTTAATTGGTTCTTCCGGTGATAAAGGACGAAATCCGGAATCCTTTTATAATGTGATATTCCTCCCCAAATCAGCAGATCTGTATCGTCCGGCGCATATTCCGTATTCGGTTGTTCCATCCGGATTTTAGTCGGATGATGAAAGAAGAAGGCTTTTTTAGCGGCATGGGGATATTTCTTCCTGATAATATCGAGTCCTTCCGTTGCATGTGTGACGATAAGATCGGAGCTCCTTATAAGAGCCCGGATCAAGGTCTGTTTTTTGAATGCATGTTTTCGGGTATGAGGCTGTTTATTGTGCATGAACCAGATAATCTTTTTGCGGTGTAGCCTGATGTTTGCGAGAAAGAGTAAAGCCACCAAAAACTGGATCATCCCGTATTTGTAATCGGGCACATTCTCCAGCCAGTGAAAGATGTATACATCACTGTCAACTTTTCGGGGAAGAAGGCCGATTAACGGATTCTTATGTGGCGGATTGGATATGGTAATCCCGTTTTGCTCCATGGCCCGGATGAAATCGGCAATATACGGATTCGTTGCCGAAGAGTTTGTTTTTAGATGATATGGATAAATTGTTACTTTCATATTTATCGGGTCAGCCCGTGTTTTTTAAATGTTTCAACCCATAGTGGTCCGATTTTCTGAATATCATAGCAACCCTTCTGTAGCTGGGCTTTCCGCGCGATCCTTTGGCGCAAGGCGTCGTTTTGTGCTAATCCGACCAAAACGGAGGCATATTTTTGATAATCGTCTTCAGGAACGATAAATCCGTTTTCACCGTCTTTGATGATATCGTGAATCGCGTTAAAAGAGTCGAATCCCACCGGTATTACGCCTAAAGACATTGCTTCCGTAAATACGGTGGGCAGCCCCTCAATGACCGACGTCAGACACAGTATCCGTGCCCGGTCGATGTAGGGGATTGACATCTGATGTCCGATCATTTCGATCCGTTCTAATTTCCTTTTCCGGATAATTTTTTCACACAGCGGGCGCGTCGGGCCGTCGCCTACCAGGGTCAGCTTCCAATCGGGTAACAGGTGCTGTATTATCTCCCATATTTTGAGGAGTTTTGGTAAAGCCTTTTCGGGAGCCATCCTGCCGACGAAAATAATCTCTTTATTCTTTTTGTCGATGGGAATCTGACTCTCTACCGGCCGGATCGCATTCGGGATGGCTGATAGTCGGCTTGCATCGGATATGCCGATCAGTTTTCGAAACTCGGGCAGGTATGCCGGGGAGAGTAATACGACCTCGTCTAACGTGTCGTATGCCGAACGGTTCTGATATTTCACAACTTTTTTTAGCAAAAACAGGTATAGGCGGGGCATACCCCACTGGATTAATTTTTTTGGTGTTTTTACCTGGCTAAGTGTCATGGTCGATAATTCATAGTTTTTCAGCTGAGTGGTATGACTCGGGCAGTTATGGATCATCGTAAATATTTTCAGATGAGGGTTTCTCTTTTTTATGGCAAGCATGAATTTGCGGGTATTGCCGGTTATCACATGCGAATAGTCGAGTATCAGGTCTATTTTTTTTGCCTGTATGTAGTCACAAAGCAGATTCAGATTTCGGACAGAGTAGAAATCTGGTTTAAGGTCGGGCAGTAGTAGTCCGTTATCAAATTCTTTGTCATCTATCTGAAGATAGCTGAAATATAGTTTGCTTGGTATTCCGTGGTCTGTAAGCCATTCTGTAAGTTGTGCATAAAACCAGTAAAAGCTGTTCTCCCGGTGGGGGAAAGCTTTTGTTTGGAGGATGAGAATGTTCATCGTTATTCTGATCTATTTTATTTTTTATTTTTTAGTTTTCCCAGTAAGTGTAATACTTCCTTGCCCATTTCCAATCGAAACAGCAGGCAGCCGGCTCCGTATATAAGAACTCCCGAAATGATTTGTAAGACCATGGTCAGATAAATATTCCATTCCATCCAGTATAAAGACCAGATCAATGCTCCCATTGCGGCGGCTATCAAGAAGTAAGGTGCAATTGATTTGAAGAAATTGCCGAACGGATAAGAGATGATGCGGCAAGCAAAATACCCGCCTAAGAGCATGCCTGTGAATGAATAGAATACCCAGCCTGCGGCCAGTCCGTTGACGCCCAGGCGGAAAGTAGCCATAATAGCGGCTACGAGAACTATTTTACGAACCAATTCCACACGCAGGTAAGTGCGAGATTTTCCCTTTGAGACTAGTAGCTCATTGAATATAAGTGAAAAGACAGAGAATATGCCCGATAATAGTAAAATGCGGAAAATCGGGACAGAAGACAACCATTTTTCGCCGATTAGTCCGATTAACAACGGTTCTGCAATCACCTCTAATCCGAAAATGACCGGAAATAGGACAAAGGCAATACTTTTATTTGTTTTTTGTAATACGCGTGCTAATCGTTCATTGTCTGAATTTACGTTAGAAAATACAGGGAGTGCAACGGTTCGGAATGTATTTGAAATAAGTGAGACCGGGATATCGGTAAATTTATTCGCTTGTTGATAATACCCCAGTTCGATTTTATTAAAGTATTTACCGATAATAACAGAATAGATATTATTAAAGATTACATTGATAATACCTGATAAGAGCATGCGCGAACTAAATGAAAAGGCTTCTTTTAACGGTGCGAATGCGAAACCTCCCGATGGCCTCCACGGATTCAGCGTCCATAACAATATGCTTTTCAAGAGGGAAAGCAGAAGTGTCTGAGCAATCAGCGCCCATACACCATATCCCGCTATGGCAAGGACTACGGCCACCCCCGAAGAGAATGCCAGAGCGAGGAAGTTGATCTTCGCCATCTGATTAAATTGCAGTTTTTTTGTCAATATAATTGACTGAATCAGATTGAATGCATTAAAGATGATGGTCAGAAAAAGTACCCGGGCAAGAAGGATCAGCTGTGGCTCATTGTAAAATCGGGCAATGAGCGGAGCGCAAAGAAAAAGTAATGCATATAAGACAACGCTGATAAAAATATTAAAATAAAAAATAGCATTGTAGTCTTGCTGTGTAGCATGCTGGTTCTTGATTAGCGAGCCTCCGAATCCGCTGTCAAGCAAAACATTCGACAGGGCAATGAAGATAGCCAGCATTCCGGTAAGACCATAGTCAGCCTGCGTCAGAATACGGGCCAATACAATTCCGGCTATCAGATAGACAGCCTGTTGTCCGAACTTATCTGCGAAATTCCAGGCCAGGGCCTTAACAGTCTTATGTTTTAGATTATCAGCTGTCATGTTTTTTATTTATAAAAATCGAGATAATCGGCCGTTTACATTTTAAGTTTTGCGAAAGTTACTATTTTTACTTTAACATTCAATCACGCTGAATGAATAAAGGCGCTCATACGGCGCACCGATCATAAAATGAATAAACCCGCAATGAAAGTTCTTCTGATTAATACCAATGATAACCAGGGGGGGGCCGCTATCGCCTGCCGTCGTTTAATGAAAGCGCTCGAAACACAGGGTGTAGATGTGAAAATGCTGGTATTTAACAAAGAAACGGATGACGATCGAATTGAGGAGATCGCTCCTTCTTTTGCAGGACGGCTAAAAAAGAAACTCTTTTTTCTGGCTGAACGATTACAGATTTTTTTAAATAACGGATTTTCAAGAAAGAGCCTTTTTGCCGTTTCGACCGCGTCTTTTGGTTTCGATCTGGCTAACCATCCTTTCGTGAAAGAAGCTGACATTATTCATATACATTGGATCAATCATGGTTTGGCTTCTTTAAATGGACTTGGCAAATTGCTCCAGATGGATAAGAAGATCGCCTGGACAATGCATGATTTGTGGCAAGCAACCGGTATTTGCCATTATCCGGGCCAATGCGACCGCTTTCTGAGCGATTGCGGAAAATGTCCGTTATTGAAATCGGCAGATACAGATGATTTGTCTTCTCAGACACTTGCCCGAAAGAAAGACATCTTTTGCGATGCCGGTATCCGATTTGTAGGATGTAGCGATTGGCTAACCAGACAAGCGCGGCAGAGTGTGCTGGGAGTTGGAAATACCTATTCGGTTATCCCGAATCCCATCGATACAGAAATGTTTTCGCCCGGTGACCGACAAGAGGCCCGTGTACGACTGGGGTTGCCGGTAGGGAAAAGGTTGATTTTGTTTGGGGCGGCCAATGCTGCCGACAAACGTAAAGGGCTTGATTATCTTATTCGTGCTACTCGTTATCTTACAGGGATGAAAGAGGAGGTAGAATTGGTGATGTGCGGGAAAATGAAGAAAATGCCCGATACACCTTTCGGCCTTTCCGTACATGAAATGGGGTATATTGCCGATTCGGCAGTAATGGCGGATCTGTATCGGGCAGCCGATCTTTTCGTAACTCCTTCACTGGAAGATAATCTTCCGAATATGATTATGGAAGCGATGGCTTGCGGAACTCCCTGTGTGGGATTTCATATCGGGGGTATCCCGGAAATGATCAGCCACCAACGTACCGGCTATCTTGCGCAATATCGCTCGGCAGAAGATCTTGCTAACGGTATACGCTGGGTGCTCTCTTCTCCGGATATGCCCGGTAAGAAAGCACGATCTTTTGTTGAGTCACACTATACACCGAAAGTGGTTGCCGATCAATATCTGTCTGTATACCGGCAACTCCTTGCCTGATTTTAATTTTGATAAAAAAGCAGTTTATGCAAAACCCTCGTTTTTCCATTATCACCATCACCTATAATGCCGCAAAGACATTAGAACCCACCATACGCAGTATCATCGAGCAAGATTATCCGGAAATAGAATATCTGATTATTGACGGAGCTTCGACTGATGATACCCTTGCGATTGTCCAAAAATATAAGGAGAAGATTTCGTATCTTATTTCGGAAAAAGATAAAGGACTGTATGATGCCATGAATAAGGGGTTGCAAAAAGCTACCGGTGATTATGTGTGGTTTATCAATGCCGGCGACGCATTGCACTCTCCTTTTACGGTTCGAAAAATCGTAGAGGGTCTTAATGGAACAATGCCGGATGTATTGTATGGTGAAACTGCGCTGATTGATAGCGAACGAAGTTTTGTCGGGATGCGTCGGCTAAAGGCTCCCGAACGCCTTACATTCAATAGTTTTCGGATGGGAATGCTTGTTTGTCATCAGTCCTTTATTGTCAAAAGAGCGATTGCCGGACTATATGATTTGCAATACCGGTTCTCGGCTGATTTCGACTGGTGTGTACAGTGCCTGAAGAAAGCCGGCGAGATACATAATACCCATCTTATTTTATCAGATTATCTTAATGAAGGGATGACTACCCGGAACAGAAAGGCATCTCTGAAAGAACGTTTCCGGATTATGCGCAAAATGTATGGTTTGCCGGTTGTATTGGTAATGCATGGTTGGTTTGCTTGTCGCACACTTGTTGCCCGATTAACAAGACAGCCATATTGATACGATGGAGAGCAATGTATGATTCTTCTATAATAGAATAGGCGTAAAAGCATTGATGGAGCTTCTGAAACAGGAGTTCCATTTTTTTTTTCGGCGGAAGTTAAGAAACGGGACTTATTTGTGCGATTCTCCTTTTTTCGAAATAAGGGGTGTCGCTTATATTCGTGTATTGAAAAACATTTTTAATTAATTACCTCCATGAAGCGCAGACGAATAAAACTTCTGGCAACGTTGATATGCTTTCTTTTTTCGACTTCAATATTATTTTCGCAGACAATTGATTTTGAAACTTCTGTTTTGCCGGCTCGTGTCGTATCGCCCGGATCGGGCTTCGTTTCGCAGTCTGACATTCGCTGGAAAGACGGCGCGAAATCAATTCTTTGGGAATGGACCGGGGAGAATACGCAGTTACTGATTGATCAGCGCATCCCGTTTGATTTAGGAGATTTCCGGCAAGGAACGGTTTTCTGGATATACAATGAAAAGCCGGTAGCCGACTTTATTTGTTGTCGTTTTATAGATGACCGGCAGGTAACCCAATATCAATTCAATTTTAATCTGAACTTTTCCGGCTGGCGTATTGCTCGCGTCGGCAGTATTGCAATGTCTGGCCCTAAATTGGTACGTACGGGGTTGCGGATGATGATCGATGCTCCGGCATCTGAACGTCAGGGCCGGTTGTATTTAGATCGAATGAGTTTTCGAACAGATGTTGATTACCGTACGGCAAATGATGCCCAAATACCGGTTGCGATGCGTACAGACTGGCTAACCCATTGGTCGAAACTTTATACATGGTCTCTCTTTAAAACAACTGATTCGCGACCAGGCGAGTTGTCGGCCGAACAGCTTCAGGCATTGGCCGGGATACGATCCAATCTGGACGCTATATTTGTAAAAAACAATAATCAGATTGCCTCTGCCGGCCGCCTCTTCGAGCAAGTTGGCATTCGTGAGACGGCTGGTGTTTTGACCGGTCGTCCGTTTGTTACCTATGATGACCGCAATAAGGCGACCGGTACGGATATGAGTTTTGAGGAATATGGTAATTTATTGTCCGGATTGGCTCAGGACTATCTTTTTAACGGGAATGAAGAAGCCCGACGACGCTTCCTCCTTACTTTTCGATTCGGCCTGGATCAGGGATTTGCAGCCGGCAGCAGTATGGGTAATAATTCACACTATGGATATTATACACGTACTATTTTTCCAGCATTATTTGCCATGCGGCACGTGTTAAAAGAAAACGGACTATTAGAATCTGCCACGGAAGCGGCTATTTATTGGAGCGGACTTTATGAATGTCACCAACCGTTCGACTTTACACGCGGGGGCGTTGTTGATTGTTGGAATACAATTTTGCCAGGGCGTATTTATGCGGCTGCGATGCACGAAGATGCTACCGACGCATATTCTGAGTTACAAAGGTTGGCATCCTGGACCGGGAAGTCGCTTAACCCCACATCCGGAACAGCAGGCGGTTTAAAATGGGACGGTACGGTTTTTCATCATGCCGGGCATTATCCTGCTTATGCAGTGGGTGGTTTCGGCGGATTAGGATTATTCTTTCAGGTGTTTCGCGATAGTGGCATTCTGATTCCGGTACTTGCCCGGCGAACTCTTCGAAGCGCACTTTTGGCGATGGCAACCTATACTAACCGAACAGACTGGACCCTCGGATTTTCGGGGCGGCATCCGCATGCCGGGGGCATTACGCAGGGAGCGCTTAATGCGATGGCTCATCTGGCACTCTACGGCGGCATTGATGATGAATCGGAAAAGATAGATACATTACTCGGAAATCAATACTTGCGTTTACAGGATAAAGATAATAATCTATGTCGGGAGTTGCTTGCGGGCGGTTGTGTCGCAGCAAAAGATCCGGAAGGCTTTTTCGTATATAACCATCATGCGGCCGGCGTTTACCGGACCGGAGATAAAATGGTCACGGTAAAAGGATATAACGAACAGGTATGGAGTAGTGAGATTTATGCCGCTAATAATCGGTATGGGCGTTATCAAGGGTATGGAGCGCTCGAACTGCTTACAGCCGGTACTCCCATATCCCGTCTTGGAAGCGGTTTTTCAGAACCGGGTTGGGATTGGAACTGTTTGCCTGGTACGACGACTGTTCATTTGCCCAACAGTTTGCTGGATTCTCCTGTAGCCGGGTCTTTACTGGTTAAATCGGCTGAGAAATTTGCCGGCGCGTCGTCTTTGGGAAATACCGGAATATTTGGGATGAAACTAGCAGAAGCATCGGGAACTAATTTTACTCCTTCTCATAAAGCACGGAAATCGGTATTTTTCTTTGGAGATCGGATCGTGTGTCTGGGATCGGATATTACAAATACGAATAAAATATATCCGACTACGACGACTTTGTTTCAAAACAGAATTGCTTCTCCGGTTACCCAACAGTTTGATCTGGAGGGTGAGTATAAGAAGGCGATGGGGACTGAACTGAATCAAACTCTGGCATCTCCTTTCTGGATCAGTGATTTGGCGGGAAATTATTATTGTGTAGCAGCCGGACAAAAAATTATCGTGAGCGGGAAGACACAGTATTCAAATCATAATCAAAATAAAACGGCGACGACGGGCGATTTCTTGTTAGCACGTTTGGATCACGGAACGGCTCCGATGAGGGGTAGTTATGAATATATGATTCTTCTTACCCCTGAGAAAGGGCGTTTGGATCAGTTGAAACAAAATTCAGATTATTCTGTTTTGCAACAGAATACGACTGCTCATATTGTACGGGATAATGAGTCGGGAATAACCGGGTATGTGGTATTCGATTATTGGCAGAATGCGGCAGACCGGTATATTAACCGGATATCGTCGGAGAGCATGGTTCTGCTTAAAACTGTTGCTCCCGGAAAGCTGCAAATGAGTGTTTGTGCTCCTGATCTTAATTTCGGAGAAACCAAGACCGGTTCGAATGAAATATTCAAACCAAGCAGAGAGTTGCCCAAAACAGTCGTGGTAAACGGTCGGTGGGAGATTGCTGAAGAAGATCAGACGGAAGAGGTGGTATGCTCTTCGTCGGCATCGGAAACGGTGATTACCGTATCTTGCTCTTTCGGATTGCCGGTAGCTTTTACCTTAATAAGTAAAGATCCTACCTCGGTAGGGAGTACGGGTGATAATCCGCGCCCGCAGGTATTTTTTGACAATCGGTATCTCCATATTGAAGGATATACCGAGGAAGTCTGGGTTACCATGCCCGACGGAAAACTGCTGTATCATGGTCGTTCGCCGCAAGAGTCTCATGCAATCGGATTGCCGGCTATTGACGGTCTTGTCATGGTGATTATTCGTAATGGTAACCGGCGCGAGGTTATTGCAGTACGGGCAGATAAATGACGCTTTATAATATCTCTGAAAACTTTAAATAAATAATTAAATGAAAAATGATCTTCGTACGGCATTAAATAATGCCGTAGGTGTATGTATGTTAGCATTCTTTTCTTCTGCAACCGGATTGCACGCAAAAGTGGTTCCTGCCACATTATATTCTGATAATATGGTAATCCAGCAGAAGCAGCAGGAATTGCCGGTATGGGGAAAAGCTAAAGCGGGGAAAACGGTAAAAATTACTCCTTCATGGGATAGCCGGAGCTATTCTGTAAAGGCAGATAAAGACGGGAAATGGCGCACTACAATTCGGACAGCAGCAGCCGGCGGCCCTTATTCAATTATTTTTGACGATGGTGAAAAAACGGAAATACAAAATGTGATGCTGGGAGAGGTGTGGCTTTGTTCAGGACAATCGAATATGGAGATGCCGATGAAGGGGTTTCCCGGGCAGCCGCTTGAACAAGAAGCGAATATGGATATCATGTGTTCTTCAAATACAAAAATACGTCTCTTTAATGTTGAAAATAGCTCTGCCATTTTACCGGCGGAAGATGTAAAAGGAAAATGGGGGAATGCCAATCCGGAAACTGTTCGCGATTTTAGCGCAACGGCCTATTATTTTGGCCGATTATTGCAGGCTACTTTAGGTGTTCCGGTGGGATTGATCACTGCGGATTGGGGTGGCTCAACTATTGAAGCCTGGATGAGTGCCCATATGCTGGCTGATTTTCCAGAGGTTGCATTACCTGTTGCCGAAACTGATATTATAAAAAAGAATCAAACACCTACTACGTTGTATAACGGCATGATTTCTCCGATTAAAGGTTTTGGCATGCAAGGTATGATCTGGTATCAGGGGGAATCGAATAATAGTAATCCGCAGAAATATGAAAAATTATTCGGTTGTTTTATAACTTCTCTGCGAAAAGAGTGGGAAATCGGAGAGTTCCCTTTTTATTTCTGTCAGATCGCGCCATATGCCCATTATGGAGAAGATAATTCTGCCTATTTGCGTGAAGCCCAGTTTATTGTTGATTCGCGTATTTCCAATACGGGGATGGCTGTTTTGCTGGATGCAGGAATGCGCGGTTGTATTCATCCGTCAAAGAAGAGAGTGGCGGGTGAGCGGCTCGCACTGCAGGCATTGACTAATACCTACGGAATGACAGGGGCCGCCGGCCAGAGTCCGGTATATAAAGACATGGTTGTTTCAAATGATACTGTTATGTTGACATTTGACAGAGCCCCGATGGGTTTGACCTCTTATTATAAAACGATGCGTTTGTTTACTGTATCCGGAGAGGATCAAAAATTTTATCCGGCTAAGGCGTGGATTAAAAATAATCAGGTTTATTTGGTCTCAGACAAAGTAAAGCAACCGGTGGCTGCACGTTATGCTTTCGAGAACTTTGTCGAAGGAGAATTATTTGGCGTGGAAGGATTGCCTGTTTCTTCTTTCCGGACAGATCATTTTATAAATACAAAGCCGGACTCCTCCAAATAAAGGGAGAGTTCCAGGATAGGTAAATTCTGAATGTAAAAAAAGAGACTGTATCAAATGCTCCGAAAGATGATCGGGGAACATTTGGTACAGTCTCTTTTTAGTATTTCTGTTTCGTTGTTTTTATTCTTCTTTTTTGAAAGAGAAACCCGTAAGGCTGAAATAGATTGCCAAGATACCGGCAAAGATGATCAGCCCAAAGGCTACATACGAGATCATATCTGTTATGCTGATTGACGTAGGGCGGAATGTGAATACCACTTCATGTGTTCCTGCAGGAATACGAAGGGCACGCAATACGTAGTCGGCCCGTATGATTTGGGCGTCTTTTCCGTCGATAGTAGCAGTCCATCCGGGATAATAGATCTCAGAGAATACGGCTAATCCTGCGCGCTCATTCCGTGTGGTATAAGTGAGCTGGTTGGGCGTATATTTTGTCAGTTCGATTCGCGCTGTCGTGTCGGCTGCATCCAGTTGTATTGCGCCGAGTTCTTTTTCAAACCGTTTGTCGATAATTGCTGTATTTGCAGGATTGACAGTGTTGAGCGCATCAATCTCTTCGTCGGGACTATTTACCCAGTCAATGCGGTTAACAAACCATCCGTTGCCCAAAGCTTCCGGGTTAAGCTGAGCCTGCGGTTGCTGGTTTTTGTCCGGGATAATATAGTATTTGCCGTTAAGCATGTTTACTACATAAGGATTCACCTTTTGGCTCAGATGCCGGTCGATCAGATCCTGATAACGTTGTAGTTTGGCGGCATGATATCCTCCGATTGATTTGTGATAATAAGAAGTAACGGCGTCGTTAAACGTATTGGTCGATAAGTTGAGCACACGATAGTGGATATCCTTATCTTGTAAGATTTGCTTATCAGCTTCAGTCATCGGAAACGGATTCGATAACTGGCGCTTCGGAACAAAATTAGATGCGTTCAGGTAGCGTTTGTCAACAGACCAGAGGTCGCCTAAAGTGAGAATCCCGATCAAGAGAATGGTCAGAGAAGCTTTCAGTTTTTGCTTGCTATACAGATAAAGTATT
>JAVWBH010000014.1:0-19095 GCA_036649595.1 Bacteroidales bacterium | reverse complement strand
CTTTGTAATGAGGAGCATAGTTTACTCCGTAAAAACGCCAGCGGTCAAACTGTATCTGCATGCGCTCACGGAAATCCTCCCAATTTTTTTTATTCTGTCCGCTCCATGCTATCTCGGCAACTGCGGCAGCTCTGGGGAACGTCATATATTCTACATAATCAGAGGTACGCATATATTCCGTCCATACATTCGCTTGCACCCCGATAATATTACCGGCTTCGTCCGGTGTCAGTTCCGCAGGTATCGGATTGTAGCTGTAAGTCCATTCCAGAGAGGCAATTCGGCCATTTGCCATTGGCTCCGTATCGGGATTAGCCTGATAATGGTCAAGATACACATAGGTATTCGGAGTCATAATAACAGGATGGCCCGATTTGGCAGCAGTAATACCACCGGCAACTCCGCGCCATGACATTAATGCGGCATTCGGCGCAATTCCCCCCTCGAGAATTTCATCCCACCCAATCAGTTTCTTCTCATTAGAATTTAAGAATTTTTCAACCCTGCGAATAACATAACTTTGGAGCTCTTTCTCGTCGGCTAAATTTTCCGCTTTTATCTTCGCCTGGCATTTCGGACATTTCTCCCACCGCACTTTAGGGCATTCATCCCCCCCGATATGAACATATTAGCATGGGAATAATGCAAATACTTCCTTAAGAATATCTTCTATAAAAGGATAAATTTTTTCATTCCCGGCACAAAGAACATCGTCATAAATTCCCCATCGGTCACCCACCTGATATGGGCCGCCGGTACATCCAAGATCAGGATAAGTCGAAAGCGCAGCCAACATATGCCCAGGCAAATCAATTTCCGGGATTACCTGTATACAGCGTTCTTTTGCATATGCCACCACCTCTTTAATCTGTTTCTGCGTATAATAACCCTCATAAGGTTGCCCGTCATATAACCAATTTCCTTGATAAGCATATCGGTTCGCAATGGTTTTATCTCTTTTGGAGCCCACCTGAGTCAGTTCCGGATATTTCTTAATCTCGATTCTCCAGCCCTGATCATCGGTCAGATGCCAATGGAAAACATTCATTTTCTGCATGGCCATCAAGTCTATATATTTTTTGATGAATTCAACAGGATACATATGTCGTCCGACATCAAGATGCATTCCTCTGTATCCGAAGCGAGGGATATCGGTAATCGATACAGCCGGTAATGCCCAGTGAATACCCTGTACCTTCTCTGCGGCATTCGAATAAATTTGCGCAGGCATCAACTGTAATAAAGTCTGGATTGCATAAAAGAAGCCATTCGTCTCATTTGCCGACACCTCTATTCTATCAGGATTTATCTCTATATGATATCCTTCTTTACCCAAGTTTGGATCTCCGGCCTCTATAAAAGATATAACATTGATATTTTGGCGGGATTTCCGAGCGCTCTTCAATGAAAGGGGCGTAACCTGTGCGATGCGATCTGTAAAAAAAGGAATAACAGACACAGCCTTATCCGATCCTTGCAAAACCACAGTACGGTCATTTAATACAAATTCTCCGCTTCCGGGCTTTATTTCGGATGGCTCGGGTATCAAATTGATCCGGCGCGCCGGCGTGGCATCTACCGCATAAGACATACCGGTTACGTTCAAAACATATGCCAGTGGTTTTTCCTTAGCTGTAAACATGTTTGTCACTTCCGTAACAATATTTACTTTATTACGCGTAATATCTTTCCCGGTTAGAAAAAAAGCGCTCTTACTCAACGGTACGAGATTTAATGTTTTCACATCACAATCTAATCCGTCCGTATCTTTCAAGTTCATCATGAAAGGAAGAGAAGTAATATTTGTCACCTCTACTAAAAGGCGGTTATCTCCGGCCAAACGAGTCCGGACCGTCAATGAAGCATCTACCAATCGTTTCATCCAATGAGCTTTTCCATAAAATGCCTCACCGCAATAATCAACATAGCGATGATCTTCAAGGGCTTCTTTAATAAAGCGATCACTTCGCTCTCGGGAAAAGATTAATGTTACTCCGGATTTTTCCTGTATCGGATCTTGATATAGAGCGGCGGTTTTAGGCTGAATAAGTACAAAGCCATTTTCTTTTGCTTCTTTCTCCAATGAACGGGTATTCGTTACTGCACAAGCATCCCAGCCTGTTGATTTTTCATTCCGAATCCGGATACTATCGGCTTCTTGTACCTGCAAATTACATTTCATCAGGTAAAAATCTTTCAATTCAGGAGTTACAAGATTGGTTTGCATCACCTGAGCATTTGCAGGCAATCCAAGACCAACCATAACGGTAAGCGCACATTTAAAAAAAGTCTTTATCATCATTTTTGAATTTTACATTTTTAACCGGATATAAACAGGATAGTGGTCTGACAATCTATCTGTCACATTTTCTCTAAGTATATCTGAATAAGTACAGGCTGGAGCCAGGAGTTCATTCAGAAAAATATAATCATACCGGCAACCTTTGTTTGGGAAGGCCGGATCAGTTGTCACAGGAATGGTTGCCTTAAACATTCCGTTACTGAATAAAGTATATGAATCTTTAAACTTACGATCAAGTAACAAGCCGGTTACAGAATAATCAACCGGCGTATTGGGATTATACTTTTTCCTTTCGCTTTTAAAGTTCGGCCCATAAGCCATCTCATCATATGCATTGTACGAATTAAGGTCGCCGGCAATGAGGGCTTTCGAACCGGGAAGCAACCAGGAAGTAGCTCTGGCTACAATCTGTTCGATTTCTTTCTGACGGGTTTCCAATAATCGGGGAGATAAATGGCAGCAGAAAATATTTATATCTTTTATTTTACACGAAATAAAACCGTGAGTCTGACCATCCAGTACCTTTTGAATATTCTGAATCGGATATTTAGATGATATGGCTGTCGGATAACCAGTTGTCTTTAATAGAACGGAATACTCATGGCCATAACTTTTGGCAAATTCAGCCAATGAGTTGTCCGTAAACTTATTCATCTCCTGAAAAAGAATGATATCCGGATTATATTTTTTCATCCAGTCGCGAAATGTTTTCATCTTTCCGGAATCTCCTCCTTTTAACCCTTCTAAGATATTATACGAAAGGATACTCAACGTTTGCTTTGGCTTCAGAACCAGATCTGTAGCAGGTCTGGACAGAAGTATTCTTTCCGGCTCATAATCTGCGGCAACAACCGTCGCATAAAGATCCTTTGCTCCTGAAACAATACATTTACCCTCTTCTGAAGTGGTTGCCTCAGCAACCTTATCCCAGCGATTGTTTGTGATCTTATACACTACGACAAACGCATCTTTTACCGCATTCCCCTGCTCATCGGCAACACGGATAGTATATACGTTTTCATCACCGGTTTCTTGTTTACAATTTATATTCGCAAACAAAAGGACAAAAGCGAAAAGAGAATAAATTATTTTTTTCATAATATAAGAGTATTACAGGCCGATGTCACCGCAACAATAGCAGGATCATTGCGGTAACCCCGTTGCCTGAATAGAGATATTATTTATTTGCCTTAATCGAAATATGACCTAAGTCGTTATACAAATTGTTTGCAAACACTCCAAATCCGACATTCCTGTCTTTCATTTGTAATCTGATTTGCAGATCTGACTGATTACAACATTCTAACGGAAGATTAATGTTCACTACCTTAAATCCGGGTACTAACCCCTCACTATAATCTCCCCAGATAGCCTGTCCTTGCAGATTGTATTCGCCGGCCTCTTTCCAGGTATTTCCGCCATCAATCGAATAACGGACAACAAAGTTGCACGGACCACAATAACGCCCCGCCGGATATCCGTCCGGATTTTTAGAAGAGAAACTATTTCCTTCTACCTGAAGGGATAATGGATTATTAATCCCTACCGTAGGCAATGTAATAAGCCACCATGCACCCTCCTTCGCATTATCCGGCCACCAATTGGCACAACGGAAATCTCCGCCCGTCTCCATTCCGTCGCCACCGTATTTAGCAACATTATAATCTACATTATATCCGATATCCGTAAGATTAACACCTTCTAAAGAATTATCATTCAAACGAATATCTTTAAACTGGCAAACACTATGTGACAACTCGCCAATGCCGGTTTCTGATGTCAACGTTGTTTTCCCTTCTTCCGGCATACGGAAACGAGACCATTCTGCAACTACTGTTGAAAATCCATCCTGTCGTGCCGTATCTAATGCGATATCTGATTCTTGCATATGCCGGATATAATAAGGAGTATGCCCGGTACCATAGTGCCCGAAATTCTCTTTTACTATAATTCCGGTCAAATCACCTGCCCCTCTAGGAGAAATAGATTTCTGATATTTTACGCCATTCACATACGGAGCTTTCGCACCGTCAACATTTGTCAGCATATACATCCAGTCTCCATTAATATCACGGATCATCTTAGGATAAACATCAATATATTCCGGTCTGCCATAGCCCGTATTCATATTAAAATAAGTTCCGGTAGGCACGGCAAATTCTACTGTTTTTAATTTGACATAGGTATAAAGATCTTTTTCTGTCAGTTCATTAATATACTTCTCACGCGGAGTTACATGGACTGGAAATTCGGATTTATACAATAAATTTCCGACACCAATATTTGTTACAGTCATTATGTTTGAAACCGGATCTTTTTTAATCGTAGCGCCCTTGAGCCATATTTTGACATGATCACCAAAATTGAAACAGTTATCAACAGCCTCTTTCGTTTTAACAATAACAGCCTGATCTCCGGCCATATTCTGTAAATATACAGTTCGCCCGATTTCACTAGCCGGATATGTCAAGTTTCGATTATTCTTATCGCTAACAACTACACCCTCAATATAGTATCTTTTTTCACGAGGAGGGAATTTTTCTGTCAATTGATCAAATTCCATTCGAATCCCGTCCGGTAAATCAGAGATTGGCGTTAATTGAAAAACCGTAACGGTATCGGCAGCCTTCTGATTTATTACATTAACGAAATCAAAACAGATTTGAGCACTGCGCTTAACTCCTGTAACATTCTCTTTGACATCAAAAAACAGATTTGTACTATCATACGCAAATCCGGACAACCATTCGTCGGTTTCTCCCTCAGGGTAGATTACTGTCATTGTCAAATTTTCAAATGGAATATTACAATCCATTTTAATTGCCTCTTTTGCTTCCCGGGACAAGATGCTTACCATGAGGTCTGGCAGAATCAAGATAGGTGTCAACCCTTTTTGTTTTAAATAGATCGTATCCTCTCTGGAATCGGCAGTTACCAACAATCGGCATAAACGGGCATGCTCTTGCTCATTATTCGTATATTCAACTTCTACCGATTTATTACCTTTCCCTCTGTTCTGCTTAAGAGTAAACCAACTGTCATCATCCAGAGGTTTTATACTCCAGTCGTTTTTGGAAAAAATAAGGAGATGATTTTTCCCCTCTTTAGCCGGCATAATGACCTCTTTCTGAAAAAGGCCCAAATCTGTTGAAAAACGATATTCTTGCTCACATCCGCTAAATAAGATTCCACCCAATAATGCAGGGAGAAACTTCAGATATTTTTTTATATTTAATTGCATGGTTCTATTACATTTAAAGGTTACTGGTTATAAGCATCATTCGTCAGAATTCCATTTGTCCGCTGTACCTCTGTATCCGGAATCGGATAATACTGGTGAAAAGGTTTTATATTTTTACCGATGGTCTCAATTTCCGTTCCGGTTGTATTTTTGATCGATTCATAAAAGATTCCCCAGCGTACCAGATCCCAACGGCGACCATATTCACCCATTAGCTCGCGGGCGCGCTCATCACGAATCTCTTTTCTGATAGCTTCCGGATCTCTATTCTCAAAAAACATTCCATACAATGCTCTTTGGCGCACCTCTTTAAGGCACTCTAATGCCAAATCCTGTTTTCCTAATTCATTCGCACATTCGGCCAGCATTAACAATGCATCCGCAAAACGAAAGACTTTTTGATTATTACCATCCGACATATTATCCATACCCGGACACCAGAACTTAGGCCCCATCCATGGTTTATTTCCGTTTTTAACCGAATTGAATTCTTCATTCTTATAACCATAGCCCATAATAATACGGCTACGCGGGTCAATCCCTTCAGCTTCCGGAGAAAGTTCGGCCTTTACTGCCTCATAAAGCTCAATTAAATTTTTAGAGGGACGAAGAGATGTGAATGGAGAAGCCTTAGTACCCAAATAAGGGATTGTCAATCCGTCATAAACAGCTTTATCTTTCTCATTTTTATAGGGTGTAAAGTAACATGCTGTTGAGCTGGTTTTACGTAATCCTGTAGCAGAATAGGTATATTGAACCTCAAATATCGATTCCGGCTTATTTTTTTCACTAAACTTTGTGTCTTCTAATGAATATTGCGACAAATGTCCGTAAATCAGACGAATCTCTGTAAGGTGCTCAAAGGCCAGGGCGTAATCTTTATTCCACATTGCCATCTTCGCGATCAACATATGCGCAGCCTGTCTGGGAATACGGCTATAATTTTGTGCAGGCACCCGCTTAGGCAGATATTCAATTAATCGGGATAAATCCCCAATCAACGAATCCCGTGTTTCGGAAGCACTCATACGAGGAAGGGCCGAAACTTTTTTCAAGATCTCTAAAGAGCAAACATCGTCTGTATAAAATGGGATATCGCCAAAGGTAGAGGTCAGCGTATAATAATAAAGCCCACGCAGGAAAGCGATTTCAGCCATATACTGACCCTTTTTCTTTTCATCGATATCAGCTCGTAAAATTCCGTCATAGTTTCCATTACATAGACGAATCGCATAATATAAACTCGACCATAAGCTTTTGCCATTTCCCGGAGATGCCGGAGAAAGACTGAATGATACATCTTCATAAGACTTATTATCCAGATAAGCCAAGTCAGAACATGCCTCTAACGGAATAAGTAACGTCTGATTAAAAATCGAATTCAAAGGTCCGTAACAACCGTTTGCCGCTGCTTCACATTGTGCCTCATTTTTGAAGAATTGCTTTTGGTTGATAAAATCCAGCGGCACCTCATCAAGCATATCCTGACAAGAGGTAAACAACAGAAGTGAAAGGGAAAACAAATAGATGCATTTTCTATATATACTTTTCATAATAATTGGATTTAAGTTTTTTAGAAATTAATCTGAGCACTCAATGTATAAGTACGGCTGGCCGGATAAGCACCATTATCCATTCGGCGGATAGTAGAACCACCACTCTGAGAAGAAACTTCAGGGTCATATCCATTATAATATTTCCATAAATACAGGTTATTACCATTTAAAGAAACATTAATCGAACGAATCCAGTCTTTCGTTGCTTTAGCCAGATTAAACGTATATCCGATCGAGACATTTTTCAATCGCAGGAAAGAGGCGTCATGAACGAAACGATCACAAGGTACATTATCCTGTGAGTTTACACGCGGAATATCCGAATTCGGATTACGGGTCGGGTGCCAGGCATTTACCATATACTGGAACTGGTTTGCAATATTACTACCGGTTCCCATAAATACTTCAATCGGATTATAGATCTTTCCTCCCAGTGAGTAATTAAAGAAAAAGCTGAAGTCAACTCCGTAGATTTTAAATTTATTCTGGAAACCACCATATAATTTAGGGTCGGCATTACCCAGATAAACGATATCATCGAAATTAATTTGTCCGTCTTTGTTGATATCTTCATATCGTTGGCGGCCAGGCTCATAATACGACTCACTGACAGATACCCATTTGCGGTCGCCGGGATTTTTTGCACGCTCGGCATCAATCTCTGCTTGGTTTTTCCATGTACCGCCATATTTCATACCCCACAGGGCATTCAAAGGATATCCCTTTTCATAGGCATACATCGTATAATTAGACCCCCATGCGTTTTTATAAACAACAACCTGATCTTCACCACCGATATCATTAACCATCTGATTGTTATGAGCAAATGTCAACGTCGTTGACCATGTAAAATTACGGGTAGTGATATTATTTGTATTAATAGAAAACTCAATACCGTCATTGGTTGTTTTCCCGATATTCGTCCAGCGGCTCTCATAACCGGTAAGTTCCGGAGTCTGTACAGACAGCAATAGGTCTGTGGTTATTGCTTTATAATAATCGACAGATAATGAAATCCGATTCTGCAGAAGAGAGATATCGATACCTGCATTAAATGATTTCGTCTTTTCCCAGGTTAACCCCTCATTCTGGAATCTGCCGGGATAGTAAGAAACAGGGATAGACCCGTCAAAAATATAACCATTCGAATTAGAAATATATTCAGACAAAGAGCGATAATTACCAATACCCTGGTTACCGGATACCCCCGCACTTAAACGTAACGAAAGTTCACTGATAGGATCTACTTGCTGAAGGAAAGCTTCTTTCTTAATATTCCACTTTACAGCTGCCGACGGGAAAAATGCCCATTTATGATTTTTAGCAAAATTAGAGGCACCATCTGCACGCCCAGTCAAGGTTATATAATATTTACTGTTGTAATTGTAATTCAAACGCCCCAAATGAGATAATAGCACCTGTCGGCTACGAGATGATCCGACACTCAGATTTTCTTTCGAAGGAATGGCTCCAAGGTCATTTACATCAATCGCATCCACAAAATAACCACTACCACTTACCCAAACGTCCGAGCTCCAGCTATTTTGGTAGGTAAATCCATATAAAGCATCAAAATTATGGATCTTATTAAACTGCTTTTTATAGAATATAGTATTTTCACTCAGAATGTTGTTATTCGCATATACCCTGCGGCGCGCATAAGCTCCGGTCCCGTTTAACGCTCTGGTTGGCAATGTCGATGGTTCGAAAGTATCATCATAGCGATTATAATCATAGAAAGAAAAAGCCGTTTTTAACGTTAACCCTTCCAAAGGTGTTACTTCCCAAAAGATATTTGACGATAAACTTTTCTTAAGCTGATCCTGCTTTTTCAAACGAGACATTGCAACCGGCGAATCGAATACTTTTCCACCATACCATAAGGTATTCCAGTCATTGAAAGAACCGTCTTCATTATAAGCCGGATCCAAGGGAGACAAAAACAAAGCCGATCTCCACCATGCTGTATTGGTTCCCACATCCGCTTTATTGATCTCGTGATCGATATAAGAATAATTTAACCGAACACCTGCTTTTGAGTATTTACTAAAGGTTTTATCTACATTTAATCGGCCTTGAATACGCTCCATACCACTATTCACAATAATACCCTGATTATTATTATAGTTTCCTGAGAAGTAAAATTTCAGAGACTCATCGCCGCCTGATGCCGAAAATGTATAATTCTGATAAGGAGCTACCCGGGTAATCTCTTTTGTCCAGTTAGTACCTTCACCCAAAGCATACGGATCCGGATATGGATATTCTTCCAACGGAACATTCGGTCTGTCGTTGTTGGCAAAAAAGAACCGGTCATTTTCTAATTGGGCAAATTCTGACGCATTCATCACATTCAGGTAGCGAGGAAGTTCAGAAAAACCGAAATCAGCGCGTAACGTAAAATTAGTCCGCCCAGCTTTACCTTGTTTTGAAGAGATCAGCACTACGCCATTTGCACCTCGCGAACCGTAAATAGCCGTAGAAGAAGCATCCTTCAACACTTCAATAGACGCGATATCGCTGGGGTTCATTTCATTCAGATTAAATCCCTCATCCATTAGTACACCGTCGACAACAAACAACGGCTCATTTGTTGCATTTATCGAACGTGTACCGCGAATACGGATACTGGTGCCTGCGCCCGGCTCTCCGCTGGTAGACATAATCTCTGCTCCCGCAATACGTCCCTGCAACATCTGGTCGACACGCGCTACCGGAATATCCTTTACATCATCCATCTTAACAACCGCAACCGATCCGGTTAAGTCAGACTTTTTCACTGTACCATACCCGATAACAACCACCTCGTCTAATTTTTGGGTATCTTCAATCAAACGGACAGTAAGATTTGTTTGCCCTTTAATTTTCACTATTTGCGTATGATAACCGATATAAGAGATTTTCAAGGATGCATTCGGATCAGCTTTTATAACAAAGCGGCCATTTAAATCGGAAATAGTTCCGATTTTAGACCCTTCTACCTGTACATTGGCACCGATAATAGGCTCCTTATTTTGGTCCGTAACCAATCCTATGACTTGTTGGATTTTTTGTGCACTTAAAAAAGGAGAGTTGCAAAGCATACTTATCAGTATACAAAAGATGCATAAAAAACGGTTTTTTAATCTCATGTCTAATTAGATTAAGAGTAGGTTATAGTATTAATTTAAGATATATTCCTGAGCAAGTGATGTAAATTCTTTGATTTGTTTTTCTTCCCAAGCGGCGTCTTTTTTTAATTCTTCAGCGAGCAAAGAGGCTACTTGAGGGGTCATTTCGATTGCTGCGCGGGCATCCATAAAAAGGGCTCTTACTCGCCGGGCAAGTACATCCTCTACAGAAGAAGCCATCTCTTGGCGGGCAGCCCAAATAACATGTGCTCCTGTAAATGTATAATCCGGATGAAGTTTCTTTGCTAAATGCCTCTGTTCTTTCTTTATTTCATTAATATATTGCACATCGCTCCCATATACATAATCCCAACTGCTGTCATCCGGATTTTTCAGGTATCCGTGAAGTTTCAGGTCTTTCGTGATACACGGTTTTTCGGGCAAACCAACTAATTTTGCGCCCATGTCGATCGCCTCTTGTGCCATTTCGCGATACGTTGTCCATTTTCCGCCGGTAATAGATAACAATCCGGTTTCTGACCTGTATATCTTATGACTTCGGGATATCTCTTTTGTTTTCTTCGAATCAGAATGTGTTGGAGCGGCTAAAGGACGTAGACCCGCAAATACAGAAAGAACATCTTTCCGTGTCGGTTTCAGATCAAGATATTGTCCGGCCTGATCCAATATAAAATCAACTTCTTCTTCTAAAGCCCGAGGCTCCAATGTAAATGCATTCAGTGGTGTATCGGTAGTTCCCAACACCGCTTTCCCATGCCATGGCACACCAAAAAGAACTCGTCCGTCTTTTGTCTTCGGAATCATCAAAGCAGAGTTTCCTCCTAAAAATTTTTTATCTACGACCAAATGAACTCCCTGACTGGGACGAATCTTTGTTTTTTGTTCCGGCACATCCATTTTCATAATGTCATCCACAAAAACCCCCGTAGCATTTACGATCAGTTTTGAACTTATCTGAAAATCCTTTCCCGATAATTGATCGGTGCCTTTTACACCACATAGCTTACCGGTATTATCTTTTATAAGTTCGTTTACTTTCATATAGTTTAAGCAAACGCCGCCATAATCAGCACAGGTCATTGCCAATGTCACAGCCATCCGCGCGTCATCAAACTGACCGTCATGATATACTACACCGCCAACCATGCCGTCTTTTTTCAACATAGGCAGTTCCTTCCGGACTTTTTTCACAGATAAAGGAAGAGATCTTCCCAAACCGAGTCTTCCGGCCAGGACATCATAACAAGTTAGGCCAATCGTATAAAAAGGTTGTTCCCACCATCGATAATTACCAATAATAAAACGCATATCTTTTACCAAATGAGGAGCATTACGACGCATTCTGCCTCGCTCATGCAATGCTTCTACAACCATCTGCACATCTCCTTGTGCTAAATACCGGACTCCTCCGTGCACCAGCTTCGTACTTCTACTGGATGTTGATTTAGCAAAATCATGTTGTTCCAGCAAAACTACTTTATATCCACGTGTAGCCGCATCAACAGCTACTCCTAACCCGGTAGCGCCTCCTCCGATAACTAATATGTCACAAGAAAAAGACCAATCCTCTAACTGATTCAATAAAATTTCGCGTTTCATCATGTATTATTGATTATTTTTAAAACAACATATAAATAATGTTTATGCAGCAAATATAAACCATAAAACATAGATAACGAAAGATTTCGAAATATTTTTTACCCAAAAGCACATAAAAGAAAATACAATTACATTCCTATGAAAGAAATATTACATTATTCGCATTCTATCAATTTAATAGCACTGTCTTATTTTAGTCTATATTGAGCCTATATACAAGCTATATATAGTTTATTTTTTCGCTTTATATCAAATATTAAATCATTCGTATTTCAATTATAAATCATTATCTTTGTTATAAATAAAATTAAAAAATATGTCCAGCATAGCAGAACGCCATAAATATATACTTGATAGCCTCAATAAAAACGGCTTTATTAAAGTAGCGGATATCGCACAGGAACTGAATGTTACGGCAGTGACAATTAGGAAAGACCTTAAATATCTCGAAGAAAAGAAACTACTACTTCGTACACACGGAAGTGCAAGCCCCGTAAATCAGCTTACATCCGAACTACATATAGGCGAAAAAGAAAAGATAAAAAGAAAAGAAAAAGAAAGCATTGCTTTGGCAGCTTGTGATCTGATAGAAGAACGAGACACAATTATTCTTACTGCCGGATCAACAGTATATACATTTGCACAGAAACTGATCCCGTCAAAAGGGCTTACGATTGTTACCCCATCTTTAAAAATAGCATTGCATCTGGCAGAAAACCCGGATGTAACAATTATTCAATTGGGCGGAACAGTTCGTAAGAGTTCTTTTTCCGTTATTGGTGAAAGCAGCACGAATTTTTTGGCAAGCATAACCTGTTCAAAACTATTTTTAGGAGTAGACGGGATAGATCCTAAATTCGGAATCACAAACTCAAGTATTGAAGAAGCAACACTGAATCAACATATGATTGATACCGCTTTGAAAATTATTATTCTTGCGGATTCATCTAAATTCGGACGTCGCGGTTTTGGTAAAATTTGCAACCTGGATCAGATTGATACAATCATTACAGACGCGGGGATATCTGATAACATGCGCATGCAGATTGAAGAAGCCGGCGTTGAATTGATTATTGTATAGTTGCAATATATTGACATAAAATATTATTCTATCCGATTTCGGCCATATATCCGGAATCGGTTTTTTTATATACTGCTTTAATTAAAATCAGATGAAAACATCTCCGAAAATAATTTCCGGAGCTGTTTTTGTGCACACCGTACGGAGTTCTCTCGCACACCGTACGGAGTTCTCTCGCACAGCGTACGGAATCCTTCCGCGTAGCGTACGGAATTCTCTCGTACACCGTACGGTGTATAGAAGGATTCCGTACGGTGTATAGAAGGATTGCGTACGGTGTGCGGAAGAACTCCGTACGCTGTGCGCAATCTTCCTCCCCTATAGAAGTATAAAGGCACCCGAAATTTAGACAGATGCTTAAGGTGAATATAAATCTATTCCCCCACTAAATATCGGGTGAGCCCTCTGAAGACCTTAATTTCTAAATTTATCACGAATGGTATTCAACAGATCAGCTCTCTTATTTAAAAGGTAGAAAGAGAGCATTGCCGAAAGCAAAAAGGAAAGTGTACCAGAAAGCCAATAAAACCATTCTGGTATAGCAGACATACGAGTTAGCAAAAAAGCAAATGCCAGGAAGGGTAAAAAAGCGAATGTTACTTTCAAAACCCCGGTTGTAAAACGAAAATGATATTTACGCGAAATACATCCCCAAAGAATCAGTGTTTCGCAAATGGCACTCAAAGACATTCCCATACCTAGACCAGCGAGACCAAAAAATGAAAAACAGAAAAAACTACACAAAAGATACAATACCTGACCGACCAATTCTATATATAAATAAGTACGGGAGTCGCCTTTTGAAAGAGCCACATATGCCATCGATAGATTATACCCTTTCAATAACATAAAAACCCATGCCCATTCAACCATTGGCATAGCATCCAAAAACGGACTCGAATACAAAATCCGGATTACAGCCGGCAAAAAAACAAGTAATCCCACAATAAGTGGAGAAATAAGCACTACTGATAATTCTATCTGATTATTAATTAATTCATTCGAACGACTCGTATCTTTATTAATTGCAGATAATTTCGAGAAATAATCATTGTCTATTGCTACAAAAACCATTCCCATATAGGAGACACACAATACTAATCCGGTATTATAAATACCAACCATATCCACTGATCCGTGAGAGAGGATAAAGGTTCGGATCAGGTATTCTGTTATGGCACCCAACGTACCGGCTATAACAAACGAGATGCCCAGTTTCACCAATGACTTACCCGCCTTTATATTATGAAAAGAGAAAGTCGATTTCCGGAAAGGAGTAACTTTCAAAGAATAGAAGAATGTAGAGAGAAGCATTATTGCCGATACCCCTATCAACGCCGGAACAATCGCTGATTCTCTATAAAAAAAGTAAAGAGGAATAACAAAGAATATGGATAAGAAGGTGGCAATAACTGAACTTATTGCAACTTCACGTAAACGGCGCATCCCCTTCAGAATAGCCAGTTCGCCTCCTGTCAATGATGTAAAACCGATAACGAGAGACAGCCACCGAAAAGAAGAGGTATATAGCTCATTTCCAAAAGTCCACTGACTTAATCTCCCGGCAAAAAGGCAACATAAACAAATACCGGATAATGCGGTAAGTATACTCCAGACACGAATTACCTGAATATAACCTATCATTTTCTGCGGATCTTCCTCCTGTGTAAGATTTGACAGATTACGTATGCCACTAAATGAAATCCCCAGATTACTGACATTATTCAATACCACAATCACAGAGTTAAACAAGGAGATCACTCCCAATCCGGCAGGACCCAATAATAAGGCGGTTAATTTGTTGCGGACAATAGAAGAAATTATATTCATCCCTTGTACCCCTCCGAAAAGGCCGGTGTATTTTAATAAATCTTTGTATTGGGTGTTTTTCTCCTGTTCGGAAGATTCTATTTCAAGTCTCTCTTCTTTCTCTCTATTCATGCCGCGATTATATTAAGGACGGATTGCATTGAGACAAATATACTTAACAAAAACCACCTGGATATCCTCAACTTAACGGAATTTTAGATAAGTTTGTATTGAATGATCTTTCATTATCTATGGAAAAACCTGTATTAAGTATCATTGTCCCGGTCTATAATGTAGAGTCCTATCTGCATGCATGTATTGATTCGATCCGGTGTCAGTCATTCTCTTCTTTTGAACTGATTTTGGTTAACGATGGATCGCCCGACAATTGTGGCTCGATATGTGAAAGATACAAAGTCAGGGATCAACGGATAACAGTAGTTCATCAAACCAACAGAGGATTAAGTGCTGCAAGGAATACAGGTATTGATATTGCGCAAGGCACATACATAACCTTTATTGATTCGGATGATGTTATCGCACCAGATACATTGGCACTCAACATGCAAATTCTGCAAGAGAATTCAGCGATCGAGATGCTCGAATATCCTATTTTCGTTTACTATGGTGCGCCCGAAGAAAAACTTTGGAGGAAAGGGCCTCATGAATTTTGCGGAAACCCTTTTAACGAGTGGTTTCATGACAAAGGATACCGACATACTTATGCATGCAATAAGATCTTTAAAAGATCTCTTTTTGATACGATTCGTTTTCCGGAAGGAAAACTATTTGAAGATGTATTTACGATTCCGCAGATTATAAAGATCTGTACCTATTATTATGTTTCTGATAAAGGTATTTATTATTACTATGCCCGCGAAGGATCCATCTCTCGCAAACAATCATTTGAGCAATACCGTGACCTGTTTATAAGTAATTATGAACTCTTAAAAATGGCTTCCGAACAAAATAGCTTGCAAACAGATGTACGTATTTTCTCTTTAGAAGCAGTAAACTGGATCATATCCATGACACGGGCAGATAACAAGCGGACAGATGAGATACTACCGATGTATCAAATACCCGGATTATCTCCGTTACAGCTGATAAAATTACCTGTGCCTCTAAAAAGTAAAATAAAGAATTTGCCTCTTGCCTTGTTCGGCATAAAGGTTCATCGTTTGATTTATGCTTATATAAAATGAAGTTAATCTCTTTTCTTATCACTTATTATAATCTGGAAGAATGGATGCTCAGAAGATGCATAGACAGTTTGTTAGCACAAGGTATATCCCGTAGTGACTTTGAAATCATCGTCGTAGATGATGGGTCACGGCAATCTCCCGAAAATATTATCAAAAGCTATCAGAATTCGGATATTAAATTTCATCGGCAGTCAAATGGTGGTCCGGGAGCAGCCAGAAATACAGCAATTAAACTGGCTGCCGGAGAATATTTGCTTTTTGTTGATGGTGATGATTATCTGTTTGAAGGAGCTTTCAATTTATTATTACCCCCTTTGCGAAAAGAATATCCAGATATCCTGACGTTTTCATTCCAATACTGTTCTAAACAAGAACCTGTCAAGCTATTACTTAACAAACCGGTATTCAAAACATATAATACAGGGGCTAATTATATCCTCTTACAAAACCTTACCGGATGTAATTGCCTCTATCTGTTCCGCAGGCAGGTTGTTTTTCAGCATAACCTATGTTATACAGAGGGGATTCTGCATGAAGATGAAGAATTTATCACAGAATTGTTTCTCTGCTCTGAAAAAATATTGGCTACCGATCTTCCCGTATATGCTTATTATAAACGGAGCAATTCAATTGTACATCATCCCTCTCTAAAACAAACGGAACGCCGGCTATGTGATTTTCTATTTGTAATTAACCGACTACAACAATTTCAAAAAAAACGGTTACTTGAGGCTACCGTAGAACAGCAATCCGCCATTCAAAAAAAAATCGATTTTCTGGCGCTTGATTTCTTGTTAAAAATAGTACGTACCCGGACTCCCGAATTATATTTTCAGAAATATAGTTCCCGATTAAAGGAAATGGGACTCTTTCCGCTCCCGGACAGGAAATATTCTTTAAAATATTCTATATTCAGACAATTATCCGACAGTCGGTCGGGACGTAAAATATTACGATTACTCGACAAATGGCGTTCAAAAAAATTCTGATTCACATATGAAGATTTTATTATTAGGAGAATACAGCAACTTACACTGGACTCTGGCACAAGGACTCCGCATATTAGGCCATGAAGTATGTGTTGTGTCGGGAGGTGATTTTTGGAAAAATTATCCGAGCGATATCTCTATTATACGAGACAAGTACAACAAATGGGGCGGGGTGAAATATGCTGCAAAGATTATGGCCAACCTTTCCCGTTTTACAGGATATGATATCGTACAACTAATTAACCCCTGCTTTTTCGAATTGAAAGCAGACAAAAATCGAATGCTCTATAAGTTTCTGCGCAAATACAACAAAAAAGTATTCCTCGGAGCTTTCGGTAACGATCATTATTGGGTTAAAACGTGTACACAGACAAATACTTTTCGGTATTCCGACTTTTTTGTAAACGGAAAGGTACGCGATACCGATTATACCCGAAAGGAAATAAAAGATTGGATCAACTGCGAAAAGGAAGACGTAAACCGCTATATTGCAGAAGACTGTGATGGAATCATTGCCTGTCTGTATGAATATTGGGCTTCTTATGCTCCGGAATTTCCGGATAAGACAACTTTTATTCCTCTGCCAATAAACAGAGAGTTGATCCTCGAGAGGGAGCTACAGATCCCTGAAAAAGCAAATTTCTTTATCGGAATCCAACGCGAGCGAAGCCATGTAAAAGGAACTGAAATTATGGAAAAGGCGCTCGATCGAGTTGCCGCCCGTTATCCGCACCAATGTTCCGTCAGAAAAGCGGTATCTGTCCCGTTTGCCCAATACCAGCGTATGGTTGAAGAATCGGATATTATGCTCGACCAGATTTATTCTTACACGCCGGCAATGAACGCATTATTGGGTATGGCCAAAGGGATGATTGCCGTCAGCGGAGGAGAGCCGGAAAATTATGAAATCCTGGGCGAAACCCATTTACGTCCGATTGTAAATGTATTGCCTGATGAGGAGGATATTTATCGTCAATTAGAAAAACTTATCCTGCAACCCCGGCTGATCCCCGAGCTCCAGAGCCAAAGTATCAAATACATACGCAAACACCATGATTATATCAAGGTTGCTGCCCAATATATCGACTTTTGGAGCAAAGACAGCTCCCGGACTACGGGAGACAAGAAAATTTAATCGAAGAGCCGTAGGTACCTCCCTCTGTGATCTGGATCTGCGAAGGAATAAAATCAGAAATACCACATTGATAAATATTTACAAACTGCTGGGGATTCCGGTCTATTAACGGAAACCAGCTGCTTTGTATCTGTACAACGATCCGGTGTCCCTTTTGAAAGGTATGTCCGATATCAACTGTTTGCCAACAGATATCTTCTGCTCTACCCGGAGTAAACGGAATCGGGTTTGACAGTCCTTTCCGGTAACGCCCCCGCATCACTTCTCCCCTTATCAATAATTGATACCCGCTCAACTCATTATTCGGACCGGACGGATCCGGGTACTCATCAATAATTTTCACCACAAAATCGGCATCAGTAGTAGAAATTGCAGCCCGTAAAGAGATCTCGACAGGCCCCAGTACTGTCACCTCTTGAGAAAGAGGTTCCGAGCGGTAAGTGATTACGTCAGATCGGGAAGCGGCAAATCGCTGGTCAGCCGTCATATACTCGGCTACTCTCCGGGATGCGATCCGATCTGTATAAGGAACGGGATGATGCGGATCTGAAATATACGTTGTATTGGTTTCTGTCTTCACCGCCTCTTTTTTCAGGTTACCGCCCGGATGCAAATAATAGGTAACTTCTTTTAGATCCTTGGGGGGCCATTGTCCGGGATTTATTTTCCGGTTACTTCCGGACAGATGCACTGCTACCTTGTGCAAATTTCGGATATCACCCCGATCCCGTAAATAGTACTCGAAAAAAGGTATTTCAATCGAGTCTTGAAACCAGATTGCCGTATTCTCTCCGAAAGACAAATTCCCTAACCGGTCTGCATTCTTCTTACGCCACTGCCCGTGCGACCAGGGACCCGCTGTCAGATGCACTTGAGATCCGGATGCATTTCCGGCAAGATATTTATAAAGCGAAAAAGCCCCATAGGCATCTTCAGCATCATAAAAACCACCCACAATTAAAGTCGGAATACGCAGATCCTTGCAATATCTGAGATAGTTACGCTCTTGCCACCATTCATCATAATTCGGGTGCACCATCATATCCG
>JAVWBH010000013.1:0-19281 GCA_036649595.1 Bacteroidales bacterium | reverse complement strand
CATACTCAAAGCTTGACTCAGTGTTACACTCATCGGCAATCCTTCAGGCACGGATACAACAATAACCGTTACCGCAATCATGATCGTATTCAACAAATAGTGTAGTGTCTCAGCACCGTCATTCCAACCGTGGTTTACAAACATCAGAATGATACGTGAAACCAATATAAGAGCTGCCATCGTATAACTGACTTTGGTTATCAAAGCACCTAAGCGATCAAGCTGAATATTCAACGGGGTCCGGATCTTATTCTCAATCTGCGATCCCTGATATACTTTTCCATATTCAGTCATATCTCCTACAGCCTCAACTTCCATCGTACCATGGCCTTCTACAACAGTAGTACCTTTTAATACCTGCCACACCGGATAGGTAGACTCTTTATCGGCATCTTCGGGATCGGCACTTTTGCGGGTCAAAGGTTCGCCTGTCAGAGTCGACTCATTTACCTGAAGAGAGACACTTTCCAACAACTTTCCGTCTGCCGGAATTTCATCTCCTCCGTTCAGCAAAACAATATCGCCTTTTACAATCTCTTTTTTAGGCACTTCTGTTATTCCGCCATTACGCATTACTTTAAACAGGGTATCGTCATTTACCTGATTAAGGATCTTAAACTTACGGTCTGCATTTAGCTCAAAAATAAATCCGACAAAAGTAGCCAGTACCACTGCGACCAAAATACCGACCGGTTCCAGAAAAACATCCCAACCCTGATCTTCTGCAAAATACTCATAAAAAGCTACTCCTACAGAAGCTAACAGCGCCACCAACAATATAATGATGATTGTATCTTGAAATTTTTCGAGAAATTTTTTCCAAATTGAATCTTGCGGAGGAGGTGTCAGGATATTTTCTCCAAATAATTTTCTGTTTTCTAAAACCTGATTATCAGTTAATCCCGGATAATGTTTTTGTTCCATGTTTTCTTTAAAATAGGTGTGCGGATATCTGCTTTCCAAAGTGTTTATCTCACATTCTATAACTAAAAAAAAGATATTTTGTTCATTTAAAACAGACAAATAATAAGGGCTTCGGGGCGTTTATCCCGGTTATTCGGAAATGGATTATATTTGTAGAATAATTATATACCTCTTTCCTTTTGACATAAACAAAAACCATGGAAGAAAAAGCTTTCTATTCAGACAAAATTGTAATTATCACGGGTGCATCAGGTGGTATCGGGAAATCGCTCACAAAAACATTTGCCTTATTGGGAGCTACTGTTTTAGCAATAGACCTACACCCGCTTGAAACAAACGAAAAACATGAGAATGTTCATTTCTATCAATCGGATATAGCTAAAAGTAATGAAGTTCAGCAATTATTCCTCTCCATCACCGCTAAATTCGGGAAACCGCATATCTTGATTAACAACGCAGCGATCGCACACTTTCACAAAGATATTTATACCATAACGGATGAGGAGTTCCTTCGGGTGATACAAGTCAACTTGTGTGGCGCGTTCTATTGTTCAAGAGCATTTATCAAAGCAAATCAGGGCGCGCCGTATGGCCGAATCATTCATATCGCTTCTACCCGATGGAATCAGAATGAACCCGGATGGGATGCATATGGTGCTTCAAAAGGCGGATTAGTATCTCTCACTTCCTCCCTCGCCGTATCGTTAGCAAATACACCAATAACAGTTAACGCGATCAGCCCGGGATGGATTGAAACTGCCGATTATTCACTGTTAAGTAAAGAAGACCATTCACAACATCCATCGGGCAGAGTCGGGAAACCAGAAGATATCGTACGGGGAGTACTCTTTTTGACCGACAGAAATAATGACTTTATAAATGGTCAGAATATCGTTATTGACGGGGGTATGACCAAACGTATGATTTACATTTGAATCAAACCAGATCATCTTAACAATTGTTCTTAAAGACAAGATCTATCAATCTTAGAACGATAATAAGAAGATGATGCAAAAAATTAAAATCAGTGGTAGCCCCTCATTAGGATTATGGGGGGCCACATTAGGGTTCTTTTTCGGGATGGCTGCCGTTTCTTTATTCGGCCCTACCGCCCATAAATTTGAAGCGGTTATGGATCTGAGTCCTACTATGGTAGGATTATTAGTAGCCATTCCGTCTTTATCCGGCTCTTTACTCCGCATCCCATTCGGAGCATGGGTAGACACTACAGGAGGTAAAAAACCATTTGCGATCTTAATGATCCTGTCCATTATCGGGGTAGCCGGATTAATGTGGCTTGTAAATACCCATTATCCGGCCCATATGACGGGATTCTATCCCTTAGTTTTGTTTTTCGGCTTATTGGCCGGGTGCGGAGTCGCGACTTTTTCTGTGGGAATCAGCCAGTCATCTTACTGGTTTCCGCAAAAACAACAAGGCTTCGCAACCGGAACATTCGGAGGTGTAGGAACGCTCGCTCCGGGATTATTTGCTTTATTATTGCCTATTGCCATTACAAGTTATGGATTAGGCATATCTTATATTGCCTGGACCATCTTTCTGATTATCGGAACTGCCCTTTATTTTTTGATGGGCAAAAATGCACCGTTCTTTCAATACAAAAAAGCCGGAATGCCCATTGCAGACAGTAAACTGGCGGCTCAACAAAAGGGAGAAGAACTGTTTCCGACAGGCAGTATTAAGCAAAGCCTGATTGAGTCGGCCAAAATACCGGCCACATGGATTCTTACCGCACTTTACTTTGCCAGTTTTGGGGGATTTTTGGCTTTGACAGAATGGTATCCGAATTTCTGGAGACAGTTTTATAATCTTAAACCCATTGAAGCCGGCGTATTAACCGCTGTCTTTTCGATGTTATCCGCAGTCATACGGATTCTCGCCGGCCCGCTCTCCGATAAAGTCGGCGGGAAGCGGTTATGCCTGTATTCGATGGTCTTGTTAATGGTATCTGCATTTGGCATGGGTCTCAGCACTAATTTCGGACTCTCCCTCACTTTTACTATTCTTATTGCGATTGCAATGGGAGTCAATGATACGGCTGTTTTTAAAATGGTACCTAAATTTATCCCGAAAGCAGTAGGAGGAGCATCCGGCTGGATTGGCGGAATCGGCGCCTTTGGCGGATTTATCGTACCTCCAATAATGGGAGTCATTGCAGGCAAGTATGGTAAAATGGGATATGCATGGGGATTTGAGGTATTTGTATTACTTGCTGTCATCAACATTCTGATTATTTGGTTCGGCATGCGGCGGCGCCCCACAGCAGAACCTGTTTCAGGAAATACGCCCGGGAATAAGCAATAACTGCTTTTTTATATTATAACGGTATGCCTGGCAAGCCAGAAAAAAATAAATCACACACTGAATCCAGAGGGTCGTGTATTCCGTAGTAATCTCCGGAATACCGGCTCCCATCGAATTAACTTTTACAAATGCGAGTGTAGCGGGCGCAACCGGAAAAATGAAATGAGCAGCTCTCCAATACCACGGCATTAATTCGAGCGGATAAGATACTCCTGATAAGAACAACAAACCAACAGAAAAAAAGGCGATCATCAATAACGGGCCGTCCGGATCAGTATAAAACACAGAAGCTGCTAATCCCAAAAACGATGTAGCCAGTATAAACGGAATCATTAACTGAATGATGGCCATTGCATTCCCAATATGAGGCAACCCGAAAACAAGAGGCATCAGACCTAACAAAAAGAGTGAAAAAAGGGCATAGAGAGCCCCGTATACAAACGTTTTAGAAAGTATTATTTGTGCGATCCCTCCAAAAGAACGTCCGGCATCGGCATATTTAAGAATACTGCCGGAACATCGTTCTTTCCCGGAGATCATAGCTATAACCATCATTAGTGTCTGGAAAATAATAACAACCAGTACAGCTGGAATCAGATACGTACCATACCCTTCGGTATAGTTATATAAAGGTGTACCTACTACAGAAACCGGAGACTGAGCCTGAGCCATTACAGGAGTATCCCGCGTAGGCAAAAAGACCAGTTGTTCGGGGCGGATCTGATCATTAAACGTTTGCATTGTAAAAGCAAACGCTTTCTGCATAGCCAGATAATACAGGAAAGCGATTGTCGTTTCATACATTAATGTAAAAGTTTGCTCGCCTTGTTCTATTTTCTTTTCAAAACGATCCGGAATAAGCAATATCCCGACCACCTTTTTCTCTTTCATAAGCCTTTTTGCCTGTGCAAAATCAACAGCATCCGTAAAGACACTGACCTGAGGTGTTGCATCCAACATTTGAATAAAGTCCCGGCTCATCGATGTTTTAGAATTATCAACGACCGCAACAGGCACTTTCTTTACTTCATTAGGCAGATACATGTAGTTATATAACAGGCCATAAACAAAGATTCCCCCCAACAACACCAATGTGATGGCATAACTGGTTGCAATCGTTTTATATTCTTCACGCATCCAATAAAAAATAGTATTATATACGCGTTCAATTTTACTCAATTCCTTCATAGGTATGATTTTTTATCACTTTTTCCAAACGAGGCAGTAAGAATAACGGTAAGATCAGATAAATTACCAATACGACATAATTATGCCAGGTAAAGGCGAAACCGTAATCTCCGTAAAGTAAATTCTGATTAATCAGCACAAAGTGCCGAATCGGAAATAAATAACTCGCATCATGAACGATAGGAAACATCGCCGGAACAGGAAAGGTTACCCCTGATAACGTAGCGCCCAATGACCCCAACATCGACACAATACTGATAATAATCCCCATCACCGGGAAAAGGCAGAACACAAATAAGCCGAGTCCCTGAGAGGCCAGCACCAATAATACAGAAGCGATATTTAAAGGCAGAAAACCACAGGAAAAAGGAATATTCATTAATCCGAACATAACAAAATTTGCAAAGACAGACATGATAATATATATAATCGTATAAGGTAAGAACTTGCCAAATATTGCTATATAGATATTTCCGCCCGCACATTTAAGCCATGCTTCAGCCGTATGAGAATTAATTTCATTGCCCACAATATACACGGAGGTGAGTAATATTATTACCTGAAAAAAGACAAAGAAAAACGGATTACTCAAATAAATAGAATAGTCGAGATCCGGATTAAACAAGGGGTAACTACGCTGATTGGTTGGCATTATAAAACTCATGATCTGATCTGAAGTCAATCCCAGGCTCGAACCGGTCATTACGACCGGCGTAACGGCAATAGGTTCTAATACATTTTCAAATGCACCCAATACTTCCCCCCCCACACTGAGCAGAGCATAATGATAATAATAATTCAGAGAAGTACTCTTTCCGTCCATCATCCGGGATTCGAATTCGCGGGGAATCACAAGGTATCCGTAAATTTCTTTTCGCTGGGTAGCAAGACGCGCAGTAGCGGCATCGGCAAAACGCCGGGTAATTTTCAAGGTAGGCACCGCTCCTACATTACGGATAATATTACGGGAAGTAGCAGTCTGGTCAAGATCGACAACTCCGACCGGAATATTCTCCATCTGCCCATTATTAAAGATCGTAGCCATAAAAAAGACACAAAACAACGGCAGAATTATCGTCACGCCAAAATATAACCGACGTGAAATCATCCGGTCGACTTCTCTTTTAAATACAGCGACAAAACTATTATTTTTCTGCTTCTCCGTCATAAATTCATTGCTTATCCAAGTTTACCAAAACAGACATACCCGGCCTTAAATCAGGCTGAGGTTGCGTAGGCAACGCATGTATTTCGAACGTACGCAAATCATAACTGCCCGTTTCTTTCGTTGATCTCCAGGTAGCAAAACTTCCCATCGGACTTATATAATAAATTTCGAAATCTATATCTTTCTTATTAATAGCCGGAACGTCCCCTTTAAATACTCCGTTCATTTTAAATCCGGGCATTAAATCTTCCCGAACATTTAATACCACATGAGCATCTTCTAATACCACCAGGTTCATGATCGGCATTCCTGCGCCAAGCAATTCGCCGCGTTTAGGAAATATTTTCGAAATCTGCCCTTTTTCAGGAGCACACAGCAACGTGTCCTTTAATAACGAAGACACCTCATTAACACCTCCCTGTGCTGCATTCACCAATGATTTAGAACTCTCTTTATCCTCCGTCTGCGCGCCATCGCGGGCCATCTGATATTGTGCCGAAGCGGCCTTTTCGGCAGCCACAGCATTCAGATAAATTGCTTCCACTTCATCTTTACGCTGAGAAGTTACAACACTGTCTTTATATAAACGGGTAATTCGGTCGAACGTTATTTTAGCCAAAGCCAAATCCGCCTTCGACTGATTCCAAACCTGAAAAGCTGTTTCTACAATTTGTTTCCGCGTTCCTTTATCCACTTTAATGTTCTGATATTTTGCAACATCTTCCATCGCCGATACTTGTTCATACTTAGCTCTGGCTTCGGGTGAATTAATCACGACCAACCCTTGCCCCAAAGTCACATTCTGCCCCTCTTTCACAAGAAAGGTATCTACCCGCCCGGGTAGTTTTCCGGATATCCGAATTTCAGTCGCTTCCACTTGTCCCTGTAATATATCAGGTTTGCTTCTCATGGAGATCATGCCCGCAGCTGAAATAATTAAAATAATCAGCAACAATGCTGAAAAGGCATAAAACAATATCTTCTTCGATTTTTCCATAAGTATCTGTTATTTAAAATATTACTCAAAAATAAAAGCTTCCGATTTGCCGGCATTTTTAAACTCGCTGAACTCTTCGGGTGTACCACATAGAGCAAGCAAATTAATCAATGCCGTATCAAACTGATAATAAGCCAGTAAATATGCTATTTTCACTTTCGACAAGGCTACCTGGGCATCCACAACCTCTGTAGAAGTTGCCATACCTTCCGAAAAAGCTTTCTGCCGCATTCTTACGAGTTCTTTACTGAGGGCGATCGTGCTGTTTAAAGCATTTACATTATCCAAAGCCACTTCCATCTGCGTATAAAATTGATCTATTCCCACTTCGATTTCACTGAGCGCTTTTTCGCGTCCCAACGAAATAGCCTGTGTTGCAATCCGGGCCTGAGAGATCTTTTTTTCACGATTCAACCCGTCAAAAATATTCCAGGTAAATCCGACGCCAATCATTGTCCGGGGAAGCAAATATTTACTTACCCCATGGGCATATAGCGTTTGTTTACCCATAAAAGCGATCTCCGGGGCATAACCGGTTTTACTTATTTTTTCTTCATATCCGGATATTTTTTCCTGCACTCTCAATTGATTGACAAAGTAGTTATTAGAAGGCATAACAGATTTAAAATATAAAACGGATGGTAACGAGTCTGTAATAAATAATGCCGTTGTAGGTTCAATATTAGATTCAGGAGCGACAGAAATCAGACTTTTGAAAGCCTGCTGTGCAACACTATACTCTTTGCGAGAAGCTTCATATTCACGCAATGCCTCCTTCATCCCCACTTGAACAACCAATTTTTCTGCTTTATTAATCATCCCGTTCGCCTCTAAACTCAAGGCATCCTTATAGTGGAGGTCAAGCGCATCATACGCCTCTTTTCTCACCTGTACAACCTTTTGCCCTAAGCGAAGGGCAAAATAAGTTTCAACCAGGGCAATCTGATTTAATGCCGTTACCTGCCCTTCATTATAACGGGCCACCTCTATCAGCCCTTTTCCTATTTTACCGGCAAAAATTCTTTTTCCGCCGGTAAAAAGCGGCCATACTATATTTGCATCGACCGAAGTCAGGTCTTGATTTGTCAATGGAAAGGTCAGCGAGTAAGAACCGATCTTATCCAAAATAGCCGAGATAATCTGATCATCCGGTAAGAAACCATGTATGAAATCTTTTGTCGGATTGGTTATTGAAGATAATGGTTGCTTCACTTCTATCTTATTTGCCATATGGACGTAGGCTCCCGAAGCTGAGATATTGGGATACCAGAAAGAAATCATGCGGCCATGCTCAGATCTGGCGATATCCACTTCCTTCTTAGCAATTTGAATACTTTTATTGTTTTCTTTCAAATAATTCAGAGCATCTTCATAACTCATCTTATGATCCGGGCTTTGCGACCATCCAATATAAGGCAGCGTAAAGAAAACCATACATAATATAACAATTCGGCTAAACATATTTTCAGAATTGGTTTAGATTTGACTATACAACAGAATGGTGCCCCCCGTTGTTCACCTTCAAAAAATAACTTTTACCATCAGTTCGCATCATTTAAGCCCGAATATCAAACCTAAGCTAAAATACCTGATATTCTGAATCATTATCAAAAAACGCGATCCGCTATTTATACTCCTGAAAATGAACTGTAATACAATCGTAATCATTTCGTATAACAATCTTAAAACCGCCTTAGCAAAATTGTAACACAAACGAAAGACCTTTGCAGCGCATTTAATTTTACTTAATAACCCACCTATGAAGCGTTTTTATTCCTTGTTGGCCTTCCTGTTGCCAACAATGTCGTGTATTTTTTCTCCGGCCTTACAAGCACAGACTGTTGCATCTTCGGGCAAAAACTATCAATTAAAAAAGATCATCTCAGTCGATGGACGACAAGGGATTGCTGCCGACTCTGCGTATTATTATGTAAGCAGCAGCACTGCTCTTTTCAAATATGATAAAGCAGGCAATCTGATTAAAAAAAATGAAGTTCCATTTAAAAATTTAGAAAAAAAAGCTAACCATTTTGGAGATATTGATGTACATAATCAGGAAATATATACAGGCATTGAATGGTTTGTCGATGGCGTGGGAAAAGATATTCAAATAGCTGTATATGACGCAAATACACTTGAGCTAAAAAGATCTCTAAACTTCGACCCCACATCCGGGCAGAAAGAGGTAAGCGGTATAACCATTGATAAACAACGTAATATAGCCTGGATGACAGATTGGGTAGATGGAAAATATATTTACCGCTATGATTTGTCAACGGGAAAATATGCGGGAAAAGTTCATTTGCAACCGGTACCTCAGTACCAACAAGGAATTTTCTATGTTAACGGCCATGTGCTGATTACAGCAGATGACGGCGATGCAGATTTACATGAAACAGATCATATTTATGCGGCTGATGTAACCGATATGGGAAAAACATCCGCACAGGTTTCTCTTTTTAAAGATTGTAATGAATTTATCCGGGCAGGAGAAATCGAAGGACTTTGTATTGACCCCGTAAATGACAATTTGCTGGTTTTAACAAATCGCGGATCACAGATCATATTAGGAATGGTCAAAGGTTTTTATCCGGGCTATACACAAGAACTCCACGAACTGTATATATACGAACGTACAGATAAATAAATTGCATTTTACATTTATCGTTTAGCTTATATTTATGAGAAGATTATTTATTCTGCTCTCGGCTTTATGCGCGATGCATATCTTCGAAGTTCACGCAGAAGAACAGAATACAAAAGAAAACAATAAGATCACCGAATTTTTCAAAAAGAAGAAGTTTAATCCCGACATTAAAATCGGAGCGGGAACAATTTTACAAACGGTTTTTCAGGAAACGCATGATGGGGGTTACCTGTTTGAACCGGCTGCCTTAAAAGTTGGTTTTTTACATTTCGATATGCAAGTATCTGAAAAATTATTTACCAGCGTATCCTGGGCTTTTCATTCCGGAAAATTATCGGATGCCTTTATCCGATATACCTTTAACCCCTATCTGAATCTTCAGATTGGTCGTTTTAAAGGAGCCGGTACACGCGCCGGGCATATGACCTCCTTATATGATGCGGACTTTTGCGATTTCACCTATACATCCGAAAACATGACCACAGATTTAGGATCGGGCGATTTTCGCCATTATGGGATTGACCTCTCAGGAAAAGCCAAATTCGTTGCTTATAAATTCACGCTCCATAACGGACTGGCCAACCGAACAAACTATTATGCAGGCACAAATGACGGCCCCGCTTTAAAGAATAACGGCACAGCATTTAAAAACTGGGATGGCGCCATTAGTTTTTTCCCTTGTAAAAATTTAGAATTCGGAGGACATGCCGGTAGCCGGAATCGTCCCGGCATGGGGAAAGACGCGATTTATTCTTATTCGGCATTCGCTTATTATACGGTTGAAAACAAGTTTAAACTAAAAGCAGATTTTGCCACTTATACCAAACCTGTATTTGAAGAAAAAGTAGATGAGCATGATTATACCTCTTCGGTATATCATCCTGTAAAAAAGACAGGAGCATCATTTTTAGCCGGCTTCCAGCTTTCTTCCCGTTTTGAGCCAATTGCCAGATATGAATATTTCCGACATGGAAACCGGGAAATATCCGGCGAAAAATATGAAGATTTACATATGTATACAATCGGTACAAACTTTTTCTTGTTTCCTAAAGATAAGCGGAAAGCTAAGATTTCATTATTCTATCAATTCAGAGATGAAAGAAGAGGAGAGAAAATTGATAATAACTGGATGGGGATATCTTATCAGGTATTCTTTATGCGTTAAAAACAGAAAAAGAGGCATCCCGCGCCGGAATGCCTCTTTTTCTGTTTTCATTTAAGATTAGTCATTTATACTCCCGCTTCAACCGCAATATCAGTTGCAGGTTCCGAATCAACGGTTATGTTTTCCGGTTCAGTCTGACGAATCTTATAACCGATAGCGGCAACTAACAACGTCATTAACGGACTCAACCAATTAAAGAAACAAAATGGCAAATATACCAATGTAGCCACTCCCAATACCGACGACTGAGCCATCCCACAGCTATTCCACGGAATAAGTACAGAAGTTACGGTAGCAGAGTCTTCCAGCGTACGGCTTAATAGTTCGGGGTTATACCCTTGTTTCTTATATACAGAAGAAAACATTCGTCCGGGCAACAATATAGAGATATACTGGTCGCCGGTCGCGAAATTCAAAAACAAACAAGCTCCGGTCGTAGATGCGACTGTTGAAAAGGTCGATTTCATCATTGAGACCAATTTATTTGTAATAGACTGCAACATACCACTTCCTTCTAATGCGCCTCCGAAACACATGGCACAGATAATAAGCCAAACGGTATTCAGCATTCCCCGCATCCCTTTTGTGGCAACAAGAGAATCTAACATCTCACTTCCGGTAACCGGCGACATCGGCCCATAAGCAGCTTTAAACGCCACCATAATCCGGGCACCCCAACCAGACATCTCGCCGCTTAGTTTCGACAACATTTCCGGTTGAAAAACCATAATTCCCAAAGCACCTAATACCACTCCGGTAAACAAGACCACGATCGACGGAATACGCCGGGCAATCATTACTAAAACAATAACAGGAATAACGAATAGAAAAGGAGTAATATGATAAGATGACTGTAATGCTGATGTCAGTTCTTCAACCTGTACTTCCCCCGACGGATTACCGAATAACCCATATAAAAAGAATATCACAAGCGTTATAATAAAAGACGGTACGGTAGTAAGCATCATATAACGGATATGTGAAAACAGATTTGCACCGGCAGTTGTAGCAGCCATATTGGTAGTTTCTGAAAGAGGAGAAACTTTATCGCCAAAATAAGCACCCGAAATAATAGCTCCTGCAATCCAGCCCGGTTCAAAACCCAATGCTTTCCCCACGCCCAGTAATCCGACTCCGACCGTTGCAATCGTTGTCCATGAACTACCGGTGCTAACAGAAATTAATGCGGAAACCACACATGCTGTTGCCAAAAACATCGTCGGATTAATCACCTGTAATCCATAATAAATCATCGCAGGAATAATACCGCTCAACATCCATGTCCCGGCCATTGCCCCGATGAGTAACAAGACCAGAATGGCGGGGGTAGAATTTGCAACACTACTAATAAAACCCTTTTCAAAATTTTCCCAAGGCGTTTTCAATCGCCACATCGATATACCACACGTAATGGCTGTCGCTAAAAGAAGAACAATCTGAATAGATCCGTCAAGCGACTCATCGCCAAATATACGCACATTTACAATAAGCAAAAGTACCAATGAGACAACCGGAATAAGAGATAATTTAAAAGAAGGCAAAGTTGGATTTGTGGAATGCATGAATATTTCTCCCTTTTGAATGAATATTTATTTATTTGAATACGAAATAAAGAATAATCTTCCAAAAGAGAGAAATTATTGTATATAAATTACTTAAAACGTATATTTATAATGCATTTATTCAGAAAGCAGGTTGATTTTTATGCAAGATTGGTGATTTCATGAGTTACGGACTCTTTTTGTTCCGGATATTCATAGAAACGGAAACGGGACTCTGTTGCCGCTGTACGATAACTCCAGATAGAGTCATACAAATCCGTATCTTCGCCCATTTCCCGCATCTGGCGCAAATATTCGCCAATCGATTTTCTTTCTCGAATATAAATTTCGGGATAACCGGCAATTACCGGACTATGCCTACGGGTAGCATCATGCGAAAAAGCAAGAATACGCCGACCCTGATTATCCAACCCGGCCAAACGGTATGTCATACTCTTTCCTACACCCGGTAAATTCATTACACTACGGTCTGTAGCCATAAACGGAAGTTTATTAAACTGCAATATAGACTGGATGGCAGCCGGCAATTCTGTAGAATTTTCTAACGAGTCAATCAAAGAGTAAATTGCCGAATCTGACAGTAAGCCTTGATTTTTTTCTTCCTGCTGCTCTTGCACAGACCTGCTGTTAGGAGCAAACAAACGCTTATTCTCATCAAATCCTTTTACCGTAAAAGTATAATAACAAATTACACCATTCTCATTCAATACCTGACGCAATTTGGCACTATGTCCCCGACGGGAAGCAGAAACGGTAAAGACCTGCTGGTTTGTAATAATCCATCCCGCAGACAAAAGCTTCCGGATTGCCGCTACCGCTTCGGGTGTAACTTCGAGGGGTGATTGAAAATGCGTTTGTATAACAAACTGCGAAATGCCGACCGTGAGTCCTTTTTGACGAAATTCCTTTAAAATCTCAACCAATTCATCATTTATACGAAAAGGCAGATATGCAGGTAATCGGCTGCCTAAGCGTACGCGCTGCAATTCTGCATATTTTTCACCCTCTTTCCGATAAAGATTCGTTTCTTTCTTGCGTAAAGACATTTTATAGACCTCATCCAATAAGATACGGAGTGTTTTATTCTGACTCATCAAAGCATCTCCTCCAGTAATCAGGATATCCCTCAACTGAGAATCATTCTCAAAATAAGTCATACAAGCTTCCAGATTTTCAAGCCATCCCTTTTGTGGCTTTAAGGCATCCAGATCAAAATTCAGATTTCCCTTTTGGAAGCCATACATACGCTGACAAGAAGCACATAAACCGCCACAGGCCCTGCCCATCGTATCGGGAATTAAGATTGCCACTTCCGGATATCGTCTGTGTACCGAATGGGCATCGGGCAGCAACCACCCGGCCGCATTACCCTCTTCCGGATTAATAATATCTTCTCTTTCCCACGCTTTAATTGAGCCGAAATTCTCAATTAATTCTGCAGAATAAATAATATAATCTCTGATCGTACGGTCATCGTAACCCCCCTCCTCCGTATTCAATAACGAAAGATAATAAGGAGTAATAAAAAAAGGGATTCCTTTTTCATAGGCCTTTTCCAGGCGACTCATAACCTCTGTTCCCAATGTGTATCCCAAATAACGATTCAGTTTTTCGGGGGTGCGTATAGCCATTGCCAGCTGAAACCGATGATCATCCCACCATTCAGTCACCAACTGTCTTTTCTTTTCAAGGGTTCTTCCCGGCCTGAAACGAAAACGCCCGGCCAACACTTTATCATCATAAACAGGAATATCTTCTATGAGCAGTTCTATAATACGGTTTTTATTTCGTTTCCGAATATCAACCACCTCTTCCGTTAAACCGGAAGGCCATTTTTTCATGGATAACAGAACATCTTGAGGAGAGATTTTTTTTACCGGATCGCCTTCTAACTGGCGGAACAACCGGTAAAGTTCATGGTAAAAATCAGGATGATTTGAAAACGGGTCTTTTTGTATTCCGACCCAAAGTTGACGGAGCGTCCGACAATTCAGGATTTCTTCTTCCGAGCATTCAAGACATGGATTTTCACTTTGAGCAATTAATTGAAGCAAACATTCGGCTGCCTCTTGTTGAGCATCTGTTAAAGAAAGATCTTTCAATCGTGTTCTCAGCCATTCTGCTACGGATTTCTCAAACGATTTCGCATCGTCTTGTTGTTGAATTATTTCCCATAGTTTGGGTAGGCTTTCCCTATAAAATTCAACCCACTCGGCACAGGTCATATTAAGCATATCACGTGTTGCCATGAGTTATATATATTTTAGTACACCTCTAATATAATCATTTTTATCAAAAAAACAGCCATAAAAAAAGCAAAATGAAGAATTAAGACTTATTTTTTATTCAGAATATCATAAAAAAGGAATAAAATAAAAAAAGAATGTCCCCGAAATGATATGCATTTTTCGGGGGCATTTTTCTGATTCAGAATGATAACAGCGAAACATTCCGATATGTAATTTATGACTTCAGATTATCCGACAATCAATTTGAATTTAGACGGAACCGGAGTTTCAAAAACAAGATTTTCTCTTGTTACAGGATGAATAAACTGAAGTTTAGATGCATGCAACATCAAGCGGCGAGCCGGATTCGTCTCAGCGCCGTATTTGCGGTCACCGGCAACGGGGCATCCGAATTCCTGCATATGCACACGAATCTGATTTTTACGCCCGGTAAGCAGATTTAATTCAACTAAAGAATATTTGCCCTTGCTCTGAAGCACATTGTATTGAGTAATAGCCAGTTTTCCGTTTTCAGGATCTGTTGAATAAACATTCATTGCTGAATTTTCAGCCAGATATGAACGTAATTCACCGGAAGTTTTTTCAGGACGCCCTTCAATTACAGCCACATATTTACGCTCAAGAACAGCATTATCCCAATCTCCCTGCATTTTAGTCTGCACCATCGGAGTTTTGGCAAACATCAAAAGACCGGATGTTTCGCGGTCAAGACGATGCACAATAAAAATTTTATTTCTCAAATCGCCTCTTTTAACATAATCGCTTAAGATACGATAAGCAGTTTTTTCCTTATCCCGGTCTGTACCCATAGACAATAATCCTGCCGCTTTATCTACAATGATTAAATAATCATCTTCAAACACAATGCGTAACATCGGATGGCGGAAAACATTAAATGGACGGTCAAAATTAATACTTATTTCATCTGACGGATGAACAGGTGTATCAAACTGCGTAACCGGACGCCCGTTGATAGCTACCTGACGATGAGCAAGTAACGACTTTATTGTAGTACGGCTTTTATCCTTTACCACTTCTAACAGGAACGTCATTAATATACTCTCTTTCTCCGGCCGGTAATTACGGACAAAATCGGGTTTACCTCTTTTAGGAGCAGGTCTACCTCCCGGCTTATTCGAACTTCTTCTCATATATCTGCATTATAATTGCACAAAATTACGCATTCCTGCTGGAAAAAATCGTATCTTTGATATAAAAGGAGATGAAGGAATATGCAAAACATTTAATTAAATTTCCATTTTGACATCTGCTAAAATAGCATTAGTTTTGCGCTTCATTAAAAATCTATCAAATAAATGAAAGTTACTATTCATAAAGAAGGCCGTACAATCCTGTTTGTATTGTTTCTAATTTTAGCAAGCATAGATACTGTTTGCTACTTTTTCACACCAGCAATCGCATTTTACATTGTTCTGGCAGTAACGACCATTCTTTTCTTATTGGTTACAAACTTCTTTCGCAATCCACATCGTATTTACCCGGGTGATCCGGTCAATGCTGTCATTGCGCCTTCCGACGGCGAAATCGTAGCTATTGAGGAAGTATACGAAAATGAATATTTTAAAGATCGTCGTATTCAGGTATCTATCTTTATGACTGTTTTTAATGTACACGCACAATGGTACCCTATGAATGGAGAAGTTTTGGTATCAAAACATCATGCCGGCCGTTTTATGGCTGCGTATCTTCCCAAATCAAGTACGGAAAATGAGCGTTCAACTGTTGTAATCCGCAATGATCAGGGTAAAACCATCCTCATGCGCCAGATTGCCGGAGCAATGGCCCGTCGTATCGTGACTTATGCGAAACCGGGAATGCTTTCACGTGTCAACGACCAACTTGGCTTTATTAAATTCGGCTCTCGCGTTGATATATTCTTACCGCTTGATTCTGAAGTTTTGGTTAAAATGCACGAAAAAGTAACCGGTAATATTACAACTATTGCCCGTTTGAAATAATAATATATTCTATTCGTTATGGCAAACCTGATTACCAAACATATACCTAACACACTGACATCTCTGAATGTTTTTTCCGGATGCCTCGCTATCATCGCCGCTTATGAAGGCAATTTTGAGTTAGCAGGTCTATTCATCCTGTCAGGTGCCGTATTTGATTTTTTCGACGGAATGAGTGCCCGATTATTAAAAGCATACTCTCCGTTAGGAAAAGAACTGGATTCACTGGCTGATATGGTCACTTTTGGAGTGGCCCCTTCAATGATGATATTCAGTTTATTAAAAGAGGTTATCTCTCCCGAACTCCCTTGTCTGTTGACATACGGATTACCTTATTTGGCTTTTTTAATCGCTATTTTTTCTGGTTTACGATTGGCCAAATTTAATATTGACGAGCGACAAACATCCTCTTTTATCGGACTGCCGACTCCTGCAAATGCTTTATTCTGGATCGGTATATGCATCGGTATCAATTCAGGAATAGCCGGGTTTATAGCAAACGCCTGGTGCATCATTGCACTGGTTTTGATATTTTCATATCTTCTGATTGCTGAAATTCCGATGTTTTCATTTAAATTCAAAGATATTAGCTGGAAAAATAACCGTATCCGCTATATTTTTCTTATTTTGGCCGTCCCAACACTCATATTACTGGGTCTTACAGGTATTTCCGCAGTGATTGGGCTATATATTGTGATGTCGCTATTTAATCGGAAACAATAACTACATCCTCTTGTTATTCAATAAAACGGACGATATTAATTAAAATGGAATCGCCATAACCTATCTGAAGTTGAGATAACTAACAAAGGACATATAAATGGCGCATTTATACTTTAATGTAAAAAATAAGTGATCTATAAATGAAAGCATTATTATTTATTCTTCTTTTCTTCATTCTATTAGTTATGATTGTTGGGTTCGGCATTATCCGAACTGTTTTTAAATTGTTCTTCGGGAGCAATCAGCGAACAACTTCTTATCGGAACCAACAAAAACCAACTTCTTCCGATCAATGGCATAATACCGAGAAGAAAAAAGAAAAACTTTTTTCAAAAGAAGAAGGCGAATATGTTGACTTTGAAGAAATCAAAGAAAATGACAACGAAAAAAAATAACCGATAACGCAAGAAACCATCTTGCCCGGAAAAAGAAGGTATGCCAAAAGCATACCTTCTTTTTTTTTGAATCGCGAAAGACCTGTTTTATGTTGGGCTATAAGTGTTTTATACATGCCCTATACCCTCTTTAAAATCCTCCTATAGTCTCGTTGAAAGATCCTCCGGAGATCCGCTCCATCGGCTCCGGAGGAACGCTTCATAGCCTCCGGAAGTTTAAGGCGTTCTCTCCGGAGGCGACGGAGTGAATCCGCGGAGCCGATGAAGCGGATCTCCGGAGCAATTGCAAGCGCCACTATAGGGCAATATAAAAAGGAGTAGGCGAAACCTGATTTTTAATCAATCGGAGATTAAACAAAATGAGCCCTCGTGCAATACGAGGGCTCACTCTTCTATAAATTAATTAATTATCCAACTTTTGAGGTCCATCACATTTTTGATACACCCTCTTCGGCTTATCTTAATTCTATTTATTTCGTTGGAATTGATTTCAAGATATCCAATGTAAATTTCCAGAACTTTTCTACCGAAGGAATATTAATTTTTTCATCCGGTGAATGAGGATGGCGAATTGTCGGGCCATAAGAAATCATATCCAAGCCGGGAATATTAGATCCGATAATACCACACTCCAAACCTGCATGGATAACCTGAACCTTAGCTTCCTTGCCGAACTCCTCTTTATAAATTTTGCTCATCAACCGCAGAATCTGCGAATCCATATTCGGATCCCAACCCGGATAATCTCCGTCGAACTCCACTTTTGCACCTCCGAGTGTAAATACACTCTGCAAGCTTGAAGCTAAGAAAAACTTCTGAGTCTCATTCAGGCTTCGAATCAGGAAACGAACTTCAACCATTCCTTCCATTGTCTTCACGATAGCCAGATTCGAAGAGGTTTCTACCACCTCAGGCATATCCGGAAGCATTCTCACGGCACCGTTAAAACAACCTACGATCGAATTAATCACATCATCCTGTACTTCTTCAGGTAATAATGTTTCAGGAAGTTCGGTAATATGAGCTTCAAATTTTATATTCTCTTCGATTCCGTTGAATTCATTGCGAAGGAATTCCTGGTAATCGGATACTTCCACCAAAAAGTCTTCTACGATTTCACTAGGCACTGTCACCACAGCGAAAGCTTCTCTTGGAATGGCATTTCTCAGGTTACCGCCATTAACAGAGGCTAACCGAGCTTCATAATCCGTAACGGCCATTTTCAGGAAACGGAACATTAGTTTATTTGCATTTCCACGGCCCAGATTTATATCCAGTCCTGAATGTCCCCCTTTTAGTCCGGTCAACAAGATCTGGATCGCCACATCCCCTTCCGGAATATCTTTATCATCACGATACTGAAAAGACGCTGTCATATTTACTCCTCCGGCACAACCTACAAACAGTTCGCCCTCATCTTCCGAGTCCATATTAAGCAATATCTTTCCGTGTATGGATTCAGCTTTCAGGCCGATCGCCCCATACATTCCCGTTTCTTCATCTTTGGTAAACAAAGCCTCAATCGGTCCGTGCTGTATATCATTCGCTTCGAGGATTGCCATCGCGGCAGCCATACCGATACCGTTGTCAGCACCCAGTGTTGTTCCGGTTGCCTTTACCCATTCTCCGTCGACTACAGGCAGAATCGGATCTTTTTCAAAATCATGCACAGTGGCCGCATTCTTCTGAGGAACCATATCCATATGAGATTGCAGGATAACTCCTTTACAATGCTCCATACCAGGAGTAGCCGGTTTGCGTATTATTACATTGCCGGTTTCATCAACCACTGTTTCAAGACCAAGTTTAAGACCAAAATCTGTTAGAAATTTTGTTATTGCATCCGGATAGCCCGAAGGATGTGGAATTGAACAAATCGCGTCGAAATTTTTCCAAACGCCGATAGGCTTAAGATTCAGTAAGTCACTCATAACTTAGATTTATATCGATTAAACAGTA